>CALXVF010000006.1 GCA_944391895.1 uncultured Clostridia bacterium | reverse complement strand
TGCTGAGAAAATGCTTGTGCAGAACCTTAAGCAACTCTCGGACTAATTCGGAATCCTTAATACCGAAATCATCTTCCATCCTCTTGAAAAAGTAATGAATATTACCAAAGTAATATCCAAACTCGAATATTACATTCTCGAGGTAGTCATCGAAGAGAATTTCGTAAGAATCAAGCTTACCAAAATCTTCTTGATTGATTAAAGCAAAGAATCCCTTCTCTGAGTCAAGAATTGCAATGTGCATAGGGCTAACATGTTGTCTTCCCATCAATGGCGTAAACCATAGACCTTTTTTCTGAGAGATGGAGTAATACTCCTTATCCCACCGGTCAATGGCAATTCCTTGAATAGGAACCCCAACTAAATCAGAGAGAACCTCCGCAGCCCGCAAGCACCAAGTGCACTGTTCTTTTTTCATACTAAAACCTCCTTAGATGTCATTGGTTTTACGAACGAACATAGTTCAATGAAAGAACTAATACTAATTATACCACAAATTAGGCTAAAAAGCAAACCATATGAGCATATAAAAATACTTCGGATGTAAGAAAAAATATGTTCGAAAATTGCATATACTAATTATGACGTTGAGTTCAACAAATTTTGCGATTTTATTGAAAAAAGTAACCATTTTTGATATCCTTCATTTCCTGTTCTAGATAAATTTTTTAATAATAGTTTATATCCTAATTTTACTCTAATTTTAACTGTTCGTCCATTTTTTCTAGTCTACGAACACTACTATTATTTTTCAATAATTCTAACTGTTTTTTTGCCATATTATTCAATTTTACAATTCTTTCACTTTGAGAAATTCCACTTGTTATCATTTCAGCATTTAAATTTTCAAGATTTGCTAAAACAACTAAATGCAAAATATCTGTGTAATCTCGAATGTTACCATCTAAATTAGGATTGTTATCTCTCCATTCTTTTGCTGTCATTCCAAATAAAGCAACATTTAAAACATCAGCCTCATTTGCATATACATATTGTTTTTGTTTTTCAGTTAATGTTGGGACAATAAATTCTTTTATACTATCTGTGTGAATAATATAATTAGTTTTAGATAATTCCCTTTTTACAGACCATTCGATTCTATTTTGGTATGATTCATTAATTTTTAATCTTTCAAATTCAGTTATTAAGTATAACTTAAATTCTGGACTTAACCAGCTGGCAAACTCAAAAGCAATATCTGGGTGTGCAAATGTTCCAATGCTATATCTACCACCTTTTGCAATAATTCCAATACTATTTGTTCTTTTTATCCATTGTGTAGGCGACATAGCAAAAGAGTTTTTTCCATATTCAGTTTTAATTTGGTCGAATTCGACCAAATTAAAATTAGAATTATGTAATTGTTCCCAAAGACCTATATAATCAATTGTACTAACTCTTCTTAACCAGTTTTTTACGGTAAAAGATGGATCGCTTGAATTTTGATATTTAGCTAAATCAGTTAATGATATGAAATCTGTTTTATCAATTCTAATAACACTTATAGGTGTATCTTTCACTATTATTTCTGTTTTTATAAGTTCATTTTTCATAAAAATATCACTTCCAATCTCTGTAAACTTTGTGTATATTTTAAAACAGTTGTTCGCAAAAGTCAAGTAAATTTTCAAATATAAATAAATTCTAATTATGACGTTGAATCTTAAAATCTATTGACAATAAGAAAAATAAGTATTAAAATGTGACAAAGGAGGTTTGGAAAAATATGTAAAATCGATTGATTTTACATGCACAAAGAATAATAAAATAACTTTGTGCGAATATCACTTTACTCAATTGAGAAAGAATAATTTATTATGGAGGGGATAAATAATTAATTAAATTTGAAGAAACTGAAAAACAATTCGACGACGAAAGAAAGGAATCTTACTATGAAGCATAATGTGATAAAAAAATTAATAAGCCTTATTTTGGTAATCACAATATTCATGGGAACTACGTCAACTATTTCTTTTGTGGCTGCATCGGACGTAGAAGATGGTGCAACAGCACTGGAAATAGGCGATATTGAGAATGAAACAAATGGTAAAACCTTTACTTTACGGAGAGACTACTATGAGTTATTAATAAATCATTCTTTATATGGTACTAAAGATTACATCGCCTATCCGTGGGGAGAAGATTTTTATATTTGGTTTTTCCACGATGACATAAGCAATGTTAAATTTAATATGTGGAGAAGAGGCTCTAGCAATTTTGGATTACATCTTTCAGAAGATCTTACATTTACAGAATATGTGTACGATAGGGATACTCTGGAATTTATTAAATCTTGGGATAGAAATATTAGTAAATCCAACGTATATAACTTTGGTTACGATTTCATATCAAGTTTTAATATTTATACAGATAGCACATATAGCACATATTTTTATGAAGCTGAGAATTCTGTAGACAATATAGAATTTAAGCCATTAGAACCTGATGAGGCAAAAGACTTTCTGAAATATATTTCAAAAGCAGGAGCGCTAGTAAATATTGAAGAGGCATTGCCGGAGTATTATAATTTCCTCATAGGTGAAATTCAAAATCCAGAGGAGGAATTAAGGATAAAAGTATCTTTCTTAACTTATCTTTATTATTGCCTTGATGCCCAGTTAGCACAAAATGGAGAAAGAATTGAATGGGGTACGACTTATTTAATGAAGTGGGTAAGTGAAGATACTGAAGCCGCAAGTACCATATATTCAGAAGTTAAAGATTCCATTGTCGACTCATTAGAGAAAACAATAGCGGAAAATGTGACTCTTCCAATAATGCAAATAGCAGGAATTAACATTTTAACAGCCGTTATAGATTATGCTGATGTATTTATTGTTTCTTTAGGTAGCATAACTGCTGTTAGAGAAAAAGATGAAATCCTATATTTGCTTGCATATAAGCGATTATTAGAAGCAAAGGCAACAAACGATGAACCTACAATTATAGCTGCAGAATCTGACTGCTTTGCAATTCTTAACGATGCGACTTTTGGCGTATCAGCCAAGAAAATAGAAAGATTTGCCGGATATTTATTTACCATTGAACAAAGTTTGCCAGAGTAATTTAACCCCTCGCAGAAAGGTATTTAATTAAGCTTTAGTAATCTTATTAAATACTAATTATCCCCCAATTATACTTGATAATTGGGGGATAATATAATGATTATAATCTATTTTGTAATACTATATTCAGTAATATCATATATTTCATAGTCAGTAGGTAAATCAAAATCACTATCTTTTACTACATCAAATGTTATATTTCTTACCCAAGCATATGGAGTTGCACTAGTTTGCGTTGGTTTAATCATTACAGAGCCAAGAACAAAACCAGTTGATTTTTCTATCCAGTATGCAGGAACATCTTCTCCAGCTTCGTCATCAGCTTGAAAAGTACCATCATCTGTTTTACGATAACCTACTTGCTTTACGAAAACACAATCTTTTCCTCTAATTTTTTCATCTTTAATATATGAAAGCTCTACATTTAAATTATTAAGATAATTAAAAACTAAATATTGTAAACCTTTATCAATACTGTTTTCTTTTTGTATAATTATAAGCTTTTTCTCATCTAAAACCATATACCTCTTTCCTTCATCTAAATCTGTAATGCTATAACTTAATGTACTATCTAATGTACCATCATATAAGCCTTTCACCTTATTCCCCTTGTAAAAAAACTTAACAACTCCGTATTCATTTTCTCTTTCAATGCAAACATTTTGCATATCGTGCATATTTTCTATACCCATTTGAACTAAAGAATAAAGATTCTCACTCGAATATTTATTAGACTTGTAAGCCTTAAAAAACAAAATACCAAATAAAATAACAAATACTATTATAATAACCAATACTACAAATTTTTTCATATACAAGTTTTCTCCCTTTTTATTTTATAAAAAGAATATCATAGTATATTTTAAGTGTCAATAAAAGTACCAAAAACTTGAATAAATAAAAAAAATACTGTATAATGAATAGAGCAAAATAAAAATAGAGGAGAGATTATGGACAATAGACCAATAGGAATGTTTGACTCAGGAGTAGGAGGTCTTACTGTATACGAAGAAATTAAGAAAAAATTGCCAAATGAGAAAATAATTTATTTAGGAGATACAAAAGAATTCCCATATGGTTCAAAATCAAAACAAAGCATAATTGAACTAACAAAAAACAATATTGAATTTTTGCTAAAATATAATGTAAAATTAATTATAATAGCATGTGGAACTGCTACAAGTCAAGCATTAGAAGAAGTAAGAAAAATATACAGAGTTCCAATTATAGGAATAATAGAGCCAACAGTAAAGTATATAAAACAAGAAGAAAATTACAATAATATAGGAATAATAGCAACAAGAGGAACAATTAGAAGCAATACATGGGAAAAGAGCATCAAAGAAAAAATAGAAAATATAAATGTATATAATAAAGAATGTCCACTTTTAGCACCAATGGCAGAAGAGGGATGGACAGATAACGAAATAGCAAAATTGACTATAAAAGAATATTTAAATAACTTTCCAAAATTAGATGCTTTAATATTAGGATGTACACATTATCCATTATTTGAAAAAATAATAAAAGAGCAAATGCCTGAAACTGATATTATAAACACTGGAAAAATTATAGCTAAATATTTAGAAGAAAACATTGAAAAATCTGAAAATAATATAAACATAGAAGAAGAAATATATTTGACAGATACAGAATGTAACTTTATACAAATGGCAAATAAAATTTTAGGTCATAATATAGAAATAAAAGAAGTAGAGGTAAAATAGAATGGCTAAATCTAAAATTGATGTAAAGAAAATAAAAGAAAGAGATATTAGCGAAAATGAAATTAAAGAAAATGAGAAAGACACAAAAAGGAAAGACTGGATTTTGTTTAAAATACCAATTATAATTGGAGTCGCACTATCTATAATATATGTAATTACAAATTATCATTTGTTGTTAATACCAATAGCAATATTATTTATGTTAATATTATATGGGTTTGATTGCCACCAAAGAATTTGTAAGTATTGCAAAAAATGGAATGCAACAGTAAATTTAAAATCAGAAAATGTGTTAAGAACAACAACTGTTACAAAGGAAAATCTATTTAGAAAAAATAAAACTAAGGAAAAGAAAAACTTAGTAAACAAAGTGCAAATAAAATGTTTAAATTGTGGAAAAGTATATGAAAGAGAAACAATAAAATAATTGGAATAACCTTCACAATAAATGCATATACATTTATTAGTGGAGGTATTTTTATGTTAGTTGTATTTAATAAAGAAAAAATATACTCTTATTTAATATCATTGGGGACTGTAATGATATTATTTATAATGGCAATAGCTATAACAAATAGAAATGAAAAAATAATAGAAACTTCTACGAATTCAATAATTGCAAATAATTTTGAAAAAAATGAATATAATATAGATAGCAAATCACTAAATTTAAGCGAAAATCCTAATGAAAACAGCACAAATATTACAAAAATGTTACAAAAATAAAAGAAAATCAACTTTTTATGTAGACAAATTAAAAAAAGTGTTGTATAATAGGATATAGCGCATAAGTATTCTAAAATTTTAATTAGATGAATAAGATACACAAGAATAATTAAGGAGGAAAGTAAATTGGAAACAAATTTTGCTGATAATAACCATTTAGTATTGGTAGGAAAGATTACAGATGAAAAGGAATTTAGTCATGAAATTTATGGGGAAAAATTTTATACTTTTAATTTAAGTGTACCACGTTTAAGTGGAAATGCTGATAATATTCCTATAACAATTTCAGAAAGATTATTCAAAGATGACGAATTGACAGTTGGAAAGAAGATAAGAATAATAGGTCAATTTAGATCATATAACAGTTATGAAAATGAAAAGAACAGATTGATTTTAACTGTGTTTGCAAAAGACATAGAATTTTTACCAAATCAAGAAGAAGAAATAGTAGCTAGTAAAGAGCTAGTATCAAATGAAGTTGTTTTAGTAGGTTACATTTGTAAAACACCTATTTATAGACAAACACCATTTGGAAGAGAAATTGCAGACGTACTTTTAGCTGTTAACAGAGCATACAACAAATCTGATTATATTCCATGTATTACATGGGGAAGAAATGCTAGATTTTGTTCTAAAATGGAAGTTGGAACAGAAGTAAAAGTAACAGGTAGAGTTCAATCAAGAAGCTATGAAAAGAAATATGAAGATGGAACAGTTGAACAAAAAGTAGCTTATGAAGTATCAATTTCTAATTTAGAAGTAATTGAAAAACAAGATAATGAGAACGAAGAAGTAGCAGAAAATAACGAAGCTGCTGCAGAATAATAATATAAAACTAAAAATGTATTTTATAATTGTATATTAAAGATTTTGTAGCCACGAGCAGTTTGGAGCGTAAGTGACAGCAAGTGGCAAAAAATCTTTAATATACAATCTTTTATTTTTTGAGATTTTTGCCGTATATAGATTGACTTTTACGCAAAATCTCAATATAATATAGTAGAATTGTTAAAATGTTACAAGGAGGAAAGTTATGGGTGAAGTTATAGTCATAACATCAGGAAAAGGTGGTGTTGGCAAAACTACAACAACTGCAAACGTAGGTGCAGCATTAGCGTTAAGAGGCAAAAAAGTTGTACTTGTAGATACAGATATAGGCTTAAGAAACCTTGATGTCGTAATGGGACTAGAAAATAGAATCGTATACGACATAGTTGATGTTGTAGAAGGAAAATGTAAATTAAGACAAGCCTTAATAAAAGATAAAAGATTCACAGATTTATTTTTATTACCAGCAGCCCAAACTAGAGACAAAAGTGCAGTAAATGAAGAACAAATGAGAGATTTAACAATGAAGTTAAAAGAAGAATTTGATTTTATTTTAATAGACTGTCCTGCAGGAATAGAGCAAGGATTCAAAAATGCTATTGCAGGAGCAGATAGAGCTATTGTTGTAACAAACGCTGAAATTTCTTCAATACGTGATGCAGATAGAATAATAGGGTTATTAGAAGCGTCTGAAATTAGAAATCCAGAATTGGTTATAAACCGTCTAAGACCAGAAATGGTAAAAAGAGGAGAAATGATGGATGTTGAGGATATTTTAGACTTATTATCAATAGATTTAATAGGTGTGGTACCAGAAGACGAATATATAATTACGCAAACAAATAAAGGTGAACCAGCCGTATCAAACAAGAAAGCACCATCAGGTAGAGCTTATGTAGAAATTGCAAGAAGAATACTAGGTGAAAATGTTGAAGTCACAATACCAGGAAGAAAGAAAGAAGGCTTCTTTGATAAATTTAAAAAAGCTTTAAAAAAATAATTAGCAATGGAGGAAATAGGAATGTTTGAAAACTTTATAGGTTTTTTAAAGAAAATAGGTAAAAAAGATGGACAAATAGAAAATAAAACTAATAAAGATGAAGCAAAAGAAAGGTTACATTTAGTACTAATGCAAGATAGAGCAAATGTATCAGCAGACTTTTTAGATATGATGAGACAAGAAATAATAGACGTAATAAAAAAATATATAGACGTAGATGAAGGAGATATAGATGTTAGACTAACTAACAAGCAAAATAGTGACGGTACAACAGGTGCCCCAGCATTATATGCAAATATTCCTATTAAAAGTATAAAAAACGAAAATAAAAAAGAAGTAAGTGAAGATAAAGAACAAGTAGAGAAAACTTCTGAAACAAAAGAAGAAAATAATGAAAATGAGAATAAAGAAGAAAAAGAGGAAAATAATAACATAGATGAAGAAATAGTAGTAGAGGAAAAAGAAGAAGTTATAGAAAAGAAAAATGAAAAAGTCGAAGAAAATTCTCTAGGAAATGAGGAGTCAACACAAGACAACCAAGACACAAAAGCTAAAAAGTTAAATAAGAAGAAATAGAGGAAAAGATGAAAAAAAGATTATCTAAGAATATAGAATGGTCAATTTTAGTGTGTACAATCCTATTAATTATAATAGGATTGATTGCACTCTTTTCAGCAACTCAGAATGCGGAATATGATGAGTTTAAAAAACAAATATTATGGATAGGAGTAAGTATACCATTTGTAGTTGTTGTTACATTAATAGATTATGAAACAATTGCAAAAATATCTCCAGTATTTTATGTAGCAATGATTATATTGCTAGTGGGAGTATTGTTTACAGAGCCAATAAATGGAGCGACTAGCTGGTACAATTTAGGAGGAGCTTCTTTTCAACCTGCTGAATTCACAAAAATATTTGTAATAATTCTATTAGCACTAGTAATGTCAAAAATGGTGGCTAAGGGAAAAAAAGAAATAAGTAGACCAACTAGATTACTTATGCTAATTGGCATATTGGCAGTTCCTGTACTATTAATTATAAAACAACCAGACTATGGAACAGCACTAGCATTTTTAGTAGCATTTTTAGCAATGTTATTTGTAGCAGGAATAGATAAAAAATACATTATAGCAGGTATTTTAATAGTTGCAATTACATTGCCCGTACTTTACTTTTTTGTATTACCAGACCATGCAAAACAAAGAATAGATGTATTTTTGAATCAAGACTTAGATCCTAGAGGAGCAGGATATAACTTGACACAATCTAAACTAGCAATAGGAGCAGGGCAATTATTTGGAATGGGATTATTAAAAGGAAACCAAACTCAACTTGGATATTTAAGTCCAAAAACTACAGACTTCATATATTCAGTAATTGGAGAGGAAATGGGATTTTTAGTAGCTGCTGCAATAATAGTGCTATATGTTGTTCTGATAACAAAAGCAATATATGTTGCAAAAACAGCGAAAGACAATCTCGGTTCATATATAGCTACTGGTATAGCAGGGATATTCTTATTTCATATGACTGAAAATATAGGAATGACAATTGGATTATTACCAATAACAGGTGTACCATTACCTTTCGTTAGTTATGGAGGAAGTTCTTTACTTTGCAATTTAATAATGATAGCATTATTATTAAATATTAGTGGAAGAAGACAAAAAGCAATATTTATGGAAGAATAGGAAGAATAAATGCTAAGAATAGGAAATGTAGAATTAAAAAATAATGTAATACTAGCACCAATGGCAGGGTTAACAGACCTGCCATTTAGACGCATTTGCGAAATATATAAACCAGGTCTAGTAGTAACAGAAATGGTTAGTAGTAAAGCTTTGCAATATAATGATGATAAAACCAAAAAGCTATTAAACATGGAAGGTGAAACAAGACCTATCTCTGCTCAAATCTTTGGAAGTGATGTTGAAGCAATGAAATATGCAGCTAGCTATGTTAGTAAAATAGCAGATATAGTAGATATAAATATGGGATGTCCAGCACCTAAAGTAGTAAAGAATGGAGACGGCAGTAGATTATTGTTAGACTTGAAAAAAGTAAGAGAAATAACAAAAGCAGTAGTAGAAGCTTCAGAAGTCCCTGTTACAGTAAAAATTAGAAAAGGTTGGGATAATGAGCATATAGTTGCTCTTGAAGCAGCTCAAATTATAGAAGAGGCAGGAGCAAAAGCTATAACAGTGCATGGAAGAACAAGAAGTGAATTTTATACAGGAGTAGCAGATTGGGATATAATTAAAAAAGTCAAAGAAAAAGTCAAAATACCTGTTATAGGAAATGGAGATATAAAAACTCCAGAAGATGCTAAAAAAATAATCGAGTATACAAAATGTGATGGAATAATGGTAGGAAGAGCCACTTTAGGAAATCCATGGCTATTAGAACAAATAAAAGATTATTTAACAAATGGAACTATTAGAGAAATAACTAATGAAGAAAGGATAGAAATAATATTTAAACATATAGACTTAGAAGTTAAAGAAAAAGGAGAAAATATTGGAATAAAAGAAATGAGAAAGCATATTTGCTATTATTTAAAAGGACTTCCAATGGCATCAGAAGTAAGAAATAAAGTTAATCAGCTGGAAACAGAGAAGGAAGTAAAAAATACTTTAATTGAATATTTTAATACTATAAAACATATAAATTAAAATAGCATAGTGATATGCTATTTTTAATATTTATTGCACATTAATAAAATTGTATATTTTAATTTTATGGTTCCTTGCGGTCGCTACGCTCCAAACGCACTTCGCTTAAAATCCTTTTAAGCTCGTTTGAACGCTTACGCGGAACCTTAAAAATTAAAATATACAATCATATAATGCGATAATATTAAAATATATAAAATGAAAAGGAGACATTATGAATAAATGGATTAAAATATTGATAATTGTTGTAGCAATATGTTCTATTCTTTTAATTCTAAAAAATTTTATAAAAACAAATTATAAAAAAGAAGAAAGTGGAAATAATAAAAATATAGAAGAGATTGAAGAATATATTTTAAATATCAATTCATATAAAGCCAAAATAAAAGTAACAGTAAAAAGCAATAAAAATGTAAACTTTTATGAATTTGAACAAGAAGTTAAATTTCCACAAACAGCAACTCAAATAGCGACATCTCCAGAATCTTTAGAAGGAATAAAAATTGCATATAAAGATGGGATATTAGAAATTACAAATACACAATTTAATTTAAGCAAAATATATAAAGATTATCCTTATGTATCAGATAATATAATGTTTCTAACATCATTTTTAGAAGGATATAAGACAGCAGAAGATAAAGAAATAATAGAAGAAAATGATAAAATAGTAATGAGCTATAAAAAAGAAAAAAATAAATATACAAATAAACAAAAACTATACATAAATAAATCAACATTAAAACCAGAAAATTTACAAATATATGATATTAACAATGATTGCAGAGTTGACATAGTATATAATGAGATAGAATTTAATATTTAGAAATATATGAAGAATCTCAATATAATATTGGGAGAGTTAATATGAATATAAAAAGAGGAGATATGTTTTATGCTGATTTAAGTCCAGTTGTAGGTTCTGAACAAGGAGGAATAAGACCAGTTATAATAATACAAAATGACTTAGGAAATAAACATAGTCCAACTGTAATTGCAGCAGCAATTACATCACAACTAGGCAAGACAAAACTGCCAACGCATATTGAAATAGGATCCCAAGATGTGGGCTTAAAAACAAATTCAGTAGTATTAGCAGAGCAAGTAAGAACTATTGATAAAAGTAGATTAAAAGAAAAAATAGGTCATATAAAAGATGAAGAACTAATGAAAAAAATAAATAGTGCTTTAGGATTAAGTATAGGATTAGAATAAAAATAATCGTATGTCGAAAAAGGTCGAATTTTGACATACGATTTTACTTTACAATTTCCATAATATGGAGTATAATAAAAATGGTTAAATTAATTCAATTTAATTTTGTCTTTTTAATTTAAGTCTTAAATTATAAAAATCCAAAACAAAAAATAAATGTAAAATTAATCATTTATAGAAAAGGAGTAATATGAAGAAAAAAATAAAATTATGTATTATTGCTGTTATAAGCATTTTATTTGTTGTGCTTGCTAGTAAAACTTATGCTAGTACAAGCTGTGAAGATGTATCAGAAGAAAATATAAAATATGTAAATGCAACATTGACTAAAATAAAAAGAGAAGAATATAATGCAGAGCAAAGAGGTATGCATTGGACAGATTATTATAGTCTTCCAATGTCACAAAGATATGAAATAGACAAAAAGTCAATGTTAATGGCTTCAACAGAAGGAATGAATATAGGAGGACTTCAAAATGGATTCATGGGTTTAAATAAACCATGGAGTTCTACAGGAGTATTACAAGGGCTAGTAAAAGATAGACTAATCAATGATAACATATTTGTAATTGATGATTATACTAATAAAGATAGCTTTTTTCCTAAAACTAACACAAATCCAACAATTTATTCAGAAGTATTATCAAATTGGAAATTCCCATTTATTAAAGAATCAAATGGATATTATAGCTTTAATAGTGATGTATATCATGTATACAAAGATTATAATACAAAAACAATAAAAATGCATAAAGGAGAAAGAAGTGGATTTTATCCATTCAATGATTGTAATGATGATACATCAATTTCAATGAAAAGAGACTTAGGTTTTACAGTTAGAATGGACATTCCATTTATTATGACTGAAAACGGAAAAGTAAAAAATACTGAAACAAAAGAGTATGAAGATATGGTATTTAATTTTTCGGGTGATGATGATGTATGGGTATTTGTTGATGATAAATTAGTACTTGATTTAGGAGGAACACATGCAAGACTTACAGGAAATATAAACTTTGCTAAAAACCAAGTATATTACGAAAAAATATATAATAAAGATAAAAATCAATTTGAAAGCAATGTATATGAAACAGCATTTAGCGAAGGAATGCTAACACCTGGAAAACATACTTTAAAAATATTCTATATGGAAAGAGCTGGTGGAGAATCAAACTTATTTGTAACATTTAATCTACAAAGTGGAGGAGTACAAGCTAATTATATAGATAAATATACAGGCAAAAAATTAGATACAGTTAACCAAAGTGGTCCGGTAGGAGAAATAATTAATACAGAGGCAAAAGAATTTAGTGATTATATACTGATAGAAAAACCAAAGACAGAAGAATTTATATTAACAGAAGAACTTCAAGAAGTAAATTATTATTATGCTAAAAAAGCAAAAGTAAATGTTAAATATGTAGATGAAATAACGAAAAAAGAAATAGCACAACAAGAAACAATAAGTGGAAAATATGGGGATAACTATACTACAATTCAAAAGAAAATAGACAATTATGACTTCTCAAAAGTAGAAGGAAACAAGGAAGGTACAATAGATAAAGAAAATATAAATGTTACGTATTACTATAAACATAAATCAAAAGTAATAGTAAATTATATTGATGAAGATACAAATGAAACAATAGATACATACAATAAAATTGTTCATGAGGGAGATAGTTTTACTTCAGAAAAAAGACAGTATGAAGATTATGAACTAACAAAAACACCAGAAAAAGAAACAGTAAAAATAGCTAGAGAAGATATAACATTAAATTATTACTATCATAAATTAAAGTTCAATTTACAAATAGAAATGAACCTCGAGAAAGCTTTAGTAAATGGAAACTACTATGGACTAAATGGTAAAATAGGAAAAATAGAGACCGAAATTAGGGATGCCAATAAAAATTCAAGTCTTCAAGTTTATTATAAAATAAAAGTAACAAATAACCAAGAAAGAATAGGAAGCGGATATATTACATTTACAATACCAGAAGGATATCATATATTAAATACAGAATGGCAAGTAAATGAAAATGAAGCTGAATATAAAGTAGTAGATTTAGACATAGGAGAAAGTAGAGAATATGAAATAATATTAGAAAAGAACGAAGGAGTAGATATTGCAGGAGATATCAAAGCACAAGTACGTATTGACTCAGAAAAACTACAAGAAACAACATTAGATGATAATGAAGATATGAACGAATTAGTTATCATGCCACGAACAGGAATAATGTACTTTAGTATTATGCCAATAATTGCGATATTAACTATCTTAGCAATAATTATATATAGAAAAATTAAGAAAAATAAATAGACTATAATAAAAAACAATAATGTTTTCGATTTCAGGGGAGCGCAAGCGAGCCGTGCGGTGCGTCCCCGCGCCGTGAAAAAGAAAACATTATTATTTTTTATATCATAGTTAAATTTTCAACTTCTTAATAATTTTAATTTCATCATAAAGCTTATCAATTCTGTCTTGTCTAATAACCAAAGCATTCTCATATTCAGCCAAAACTTGAGTATAGTTATCAAAATTCTCACCAGGTTGCAAAAGTAATTGCATACCAGCTTTGTAGTAATCTCTAGTAGACGCTTTTTTAGAAGTTTCCATTTTTTTAGAATACTTTTGAATAGTCTTCAATCTCTTAATTTGGTCCTTTATATAATTGACATAATTCATAACGCAACTGATTTCATATAAAGTGTCATCAATAACTACTTTAAATAAAGCTTTTAAAGGTTTTGGGTTTATTTTACCCAGCCTTTCATTTTGCTTCAATTGGTCTAAAGCAATAACATCATTGCTAGGCAAAGCATCTTGAATAAGTTCCTTTAATGTTTGAGAAATATTAACGTGGGTTGTATACTGCCTTTTTGTTACAATGGCATCATATTCATCAGCGACTCTTATGATTTGTGCAGAATAAGGGATGTCTGCTTTTCTTAATCCTCTAGGATATCCTGTACCATTTAAGGCTTCGTGATGATACCAAGGACCATCAGAATAAGGTCTTAAAGATAAATCATCCATACAATACTGATAGCCAAGAGTAGTATGAGTCTTCATGATTTCAAATTCAGAGTCAGTAAGCCTACCAGGTTTGTTAAGTATATTCTTAGGAATAAACAACTTGCCTATATCATGTACATAACCAGCTAAAATACAGTGAATAGTAAATTGATTGTTGCAATGCATGTATTCACAAATTCTTCCTGTCAAATTAGCAACATTCTCACTATGCCTTTTAGTAAATAAATCCATACTATCCATTACAATTAAGTGATCTTTTAATGAGTGATCTAAATCATGTATTTTCAGATTAGTAGGACCATAAAAATCATATTTTTCCTCAATCATTATTTTTTCTCCTTTGCACAATATTACTATAACATTTTATTAAACAAAATACAACAAAAAAATAATAAAACAATATTAAATTTTAATGACAAATACAGAGATTTATGGTAATATGATAACAGCATTAAGGAGTGAAAGAAAATGAAAAATATATTAATTCATTGTGCAATGGAAAAAGAAGGCGGAAAAATAGCAAAAAAACTAAACTTAGAAAAGATAGATACAGAAGAATTACTAACTATATATAGTGGAATAATTAAAGAAACACAAATAAATTTAATTATAACAGGAATAGGAAAACAAAAAACAGCAATAGGACTAACAAAATATTTGTGCAAAAATAAAATCCCAGATTTAATTATAAATATTGGATATGCAGGTTCTACAAACACAGAAATAGGAAAATGGATTAGTATTGATAAATCATACAATTTAGAATGGTATATACCTGGAGAAGAAAAATACAGCATGTTAGATTTCGGAAATCAAGAACTAGAAACGATAGAAGAATTAGAAAAATTACCATGCTATTCTTCAGAAACATTTGTAACGAAAACAGATATAAAAGAAAATGTCATATTTGATATGGAATTACATTCTGTAAGCATAATTGCAGATATGTATAAAATACCACTAATTTCAATGAAAAAGATAAGTGATAATCTAAATATGGATGATTATTATAAAAATATCGAAACGGAAAATATAATGGAACTAGAAAGTTCAGTTTTTTACATAGAAAAATATATAAAATAACAAAGGGGCAATCAAATGTACTTAAAAAGATTAGAAATGCAAGGATTCAAATCTTTTGCAGATAAAACAGTTTTTGAATTTAAAAATGGAATTACAGCAGTTATAGGACCAAATGGCTCTGGAAAGAGTAACATTTCAGACGCAATAAGATGGGTTTTGGGTGAGCAAAGTATGAAATCATTAAGAGGCTCAAAATCAGAAGATATCATATTTGCTGGAACTGAAAATAGAAAATCATTAGGATTTGCAGAAGTAAATATGATAATAGATAATGAAGATGGTAGCTTGCCATTAGAGTATTCAGAAGTTACAGTAACTAGAAAACTTTTCAGAACAGGAGAAACAGGATATTATATAAATAAAGTACCATGTAGGCTTAAAGATATTTTGGAATTATTCATGGATACTGGAATAGGAAAAGATGGTTACTCAATAATAGGACAAGGACGAATTGATGAAATTTTAAGTAATAAATCAGAAGATAGAAGACATATATTCGAAGAAGCGGCAGGAATAGTTAAATATAGAGTTAGAAGAGAAGAAACAGAAAAAAAACTAGAGCAAACCAAGCTTAATTTAGTTAGAATAAATGATATTTTATCTGAAATAGAAGCAAATATAGAACCATTAAAACTACAATCAGAAAAAGCTAGAAAATTCTTAGATCTAAGAGAAGAATTAAAAAATATAGAAGTAGGGCTATTTATATACAAAATAGACACATACAAAGAAAAGTTAAAAGAACTTGAAAAGGATAAGGAAATATTTGCAAATCAAAGTGAAGAAGAAGATAAAAAACTAGAAGAAATGCAAAAATTAAGAGAAGAATTAAAAGAAAAAATAGAATCAATTTCAGCTGAAATTGAAAGATTGCAAGTTTTAGGTTTTGAAAGTAAAAATAGAATAGAAAAAATAAATTCAGATATAAGTGTAAGTAAAGAAAAAATATCGAATAACAACGAGAATAAAAATAGATTAGAAAATGAAATTTCACAAAGTAAACAAAATATCATCACATTAGAAGAAGAAAAACAAAGTAAAATAGATAAAAAAGAAAATTTAGATATAAACAAAGAAAAATTTTCTAAAGAGTTAGAAGAAAAAGAGGAAGAATTAAAGAAAATAACTCAAAAGTTAAGTGGAAAAGAACTAGAAATAGAAGAAAAAAAGAAAAAAGTGGAAGACTTTAAAGAAGAAAGATACAATCTTCAAAATGAAATTACACAGTATGATGTAAATTATGAAAATTTAGTTAATAGAAAAAAACAAGCAGATAAAGAATTAGTGCAAGCTATTTCAGAACTAGATGAAAAAAGAACTATCAAGAATGATTTTAATAATAAATTTCTAGAGATTGAAAAAATAAAAAATGAAAATGAAGAAATAATCAGAAAACAAAAAGAAAAAAAAGAAGAATTCGAAAATAAGATTAAAAAATTTGAAAACAAAATAAATGACATAACAGATGAAATTAGAATGAAAACTACTAGAAAAAATTTCTTGATAGAAACAGAAAGAGAAAAAGAAGGATATTCGAAAACAGTAAAAGAATTGCTAAATGCATGTGAAAGAGATTCAGAATTAAAAAAAGGAATACACGGAATATTAGCAAATATTGTATCAGCAGACAGTAAATACCAAACTGCAATAGAAATGTGCTTAGGTTCTAGTCTTCAAAACATAGTAACTCAAAGTGAAGATGATGCGAAAAAAATGATAGAATATCTAAGAAGAAACAACTTAGGAAGGGCATCATTCTTACCAATATCATCTGTGCATGGTAAAAAAGTTGAAAAAATAAAAGAAACTAATGGTGTAATTGGTGTTGCATCAGATTTAGTGAAGTGCAAAAAAGAATATGAAGGTATAGTTCTTAATCTACTAGGTAGAACAATAGTAGTAGACAACATGGAAAGTGCTATTAAAGTAGCAAAACTAAATAACTATTCATTTAGAATCGTTACATTAGAAGGAGATATAATAAATCCATCAGGAGCAATTTCAGGAGGTTCTATAAATAAAAAAACAGTCAACCTATTAGGAAGAGCAAATGAAATAAAGGAATTAGAAGTACAAATAAAAGAATTAGAAGAAAAAATAAGTAAAATATCAAAAGAAAAAGAAGACCTACTAAAACAAAGTCAATCAGTAGAATTAGAAGAAAAGAATCAAGAGCTTAAGCAAATAGAAATTACATATGCTACAGAAAAGGAAAAACTAAACCAAATAAATGAACAAATAGAAACTATTATATCTAAAAAAGAAAAACTATCTGAAGAAATAGTTAACATCGAGACTAGAAAAGAAGAGTGCAAGACTAAAAAAGAAGAAATAAAATTACAAGTAGAGAATTTGACAGAAGAAATACGCAAATTAACAGAAGAAATAGAAGAATTTGCACAATCAAA
>CALXVF010000005.1 GCA_944391895.1 uncultured Clostridia bacterium | reverse complement strand
TGTCGAATTATGTAATAATTTGACGATGAGTTTTTCTTGAATGATTGAAGTATGTGTGATATAATGAAAAACATGATAAACTACAATAAAAGAAATTTAAATATTCTATCTTTTGTAATATCTATAATAATTTTTTCATTAATCATTTATATTCTAAACTTAATAAGTTTAAAGAATTCCAATCAAAGTAAATTTTCATATGTAAACAAAATAAGTAAAAATAGTGTAGAAAATAATGTACAAATTATGGATACATCATTAGAAAATATTACAACTTGGAAAATAATAATTGAAAAATTAAATTTAGAAGCACAGATTAAAGAAGGTGTCGATGAGAACAATATAAAAGAATTTGTGGGCCATTATCCAGAGTCAAACTATCTTTATGGAAATGTGTCTTTAAAAGCATATAATATAGGTGAAAACAAGAATTATTTTGCAAACTTGAAAGAATTAGAATTGGGTGAAGAAATAAAGTATATAGTAAATGATAAAGTCAATGTATACAAAGTAATATCAAATCAAATAATAGATAATGAAAAAGAGTATGCAAATAAAAAATATGAAAAGGACACAATAACATTGATTACATATGTAAAAGATATAGAGAATAAGAGAAGATGTGTGGTGGCAGAATTAATATGACTTCTCACTTTTTATATTAAGCGTAATTGCATATTATAAGATTTTTTGTTCCTTACTGTCGGACTATTTGTCCTCCAAGCTGCGCGGAACTGCAAAATCTTTAATATGCAATCATAAAATAAAAGAAATTTAAATTGCAACAATCAATAAAAATGAAGTGTGAAAAATGGAAAATTTTCGTTGACATATTAGTCCTTCGAATATATAATTATATTGTCAAAAATAATAAAAACAAGGAGATAATTTAATGAAACAGAAGAATAGAAACACAAAAAATATAATTATAATATTAGTAATTTTAATAGCAATAATTGCAGTAATTACAGGAGTAGTAATATTTATAAATAATCAAAGATATGAATATGAATTAAGCCAAATTTCAAATGATCAAATTCAATATTATAAATTAGAACAAGACGGCAAGTATGGTGTAATAGATAAAGAAGGGAATGTAGTAATAGAGCCTAATTATGCAGCATTAGATATTCCAAATCCAACAATGCCAGTTTTTATAAAATCAGAAGATGGACAAAACTTTTCTGCAATAGATAACAATGGAAATGATATATTAACACAATATGAAGATGTTGAAGCAATTGCTATTAACAACATATCTAGTAATATACCATATGAGAAAAGTGTGCTTAAATATAAGCAAAATGGTTTATATGGAATAATGGACTTCGAAGGAAACAAAATAACTGAAAACATATACAATTCAATAACAAATATTGACTATAAAGAAGGAAATCTAAAAGTAGAACAAAATGGACAATATGGAGTAATAAACATTAAGGGAACAACAATTTTAGAACCAGAATACGAATCAATAATAGCAGATGGGTACTATGATGAAGAAACAAAATATGAACAAGCTGGATTTGTATTAAGAATAAAAACAGATGATGGATATAAATTTGGTTATGCTGATGAAAGAGGAAAAATAATCCTAGAGCCATTATATAATGAAATAAATCGTATCACAGAAATAACAGGAGAAGATGTATATTTAATAACAGCAAATAATGGGAGATATGGTGTTGTAAAAAACGGAAAAGAAGTTTTAAAAAATGAATTTACAGAAATAAGTTTTGACCCAAATAATAACCTATTGATTATACAAAAAGATAATTCGCAAGGAGTAGTTGACTTAGAAGGAAATAATATTATTCCAATAGATTATGATGATATAATAATAGGTGGTAAATATATAAATGCACAAAAAGGAGAAGAAACACTTATTTTTGATGCACAAGGAAATAATATAGATACAGATATATTAAGTTACAATCAAGTAAATGACAATTATGCAATAGTAATAGATAAAGATAATAATTATAACATAGTAGATAATTCAGGAAACAAAAAGTTAAATCAAAATTACACATATATAGAATATCTTGATGACAATAAATTTATTGCAACTATAGATGGTAAAACAGGAATAATTAATGGTGATGGACAAGTAATAATTGAAATAAAATACAATGCAATACAAAAAATTGAAGATTCAAATGCACTTCAAGCAGTTGATAGTGAGCAAAATAGAACAGACATCATAGATTCAGAAATGAAGATAAATGAAGGAATTGCTAATGCATATATTTCAAAAAGAGACAACTATATAAAATTATACTCAGAAACAGATGTGAAATATTATAACTTAGATGGTAAAGAAATAGCATATAAAGAAATTGAACCAAATAATAGCTTGTATGCAGATAAAAAAGACGGAAAATGGGGATTAATAGATAACACTGGAAAAGTTGTTGTAGATTATGAGTATGATATGGTAACAGAACAAAATGGAAATGTAGCAGGAATAAAGAAAGATGGAAGCTGGCAAATTGTAGATACAAATGGTCAAATAATATCTGAAAATGCAATAACTCTTCAATCAGTAGATGCAACATTCTTAGGAAAATATTATCAAACAAGTAATTCAAAATCAGGAATAATGTATAGTGGAACGATTTTATAAAAGGAAAAGAGGAAAAAAATGTATAAAGAATATGGAATTAGTGAAGAAACAATAAATCTTATACAAAAATGTGAATCAGAAGTACAAGACGAATTTAAAAAAATAAACGAAATATGTGAATATAATTCATTAAAAGTTTTAAAAGCTTTTCATGATAATAACTTATCAGAAGTACATTTTGGAGAAACAACTGGATATGGATATGATGATATAGGAAGAGATGTAATAGAAAGAATATATAGTCAAATATTTGGAGTAGAAGATAGTTTAGTTAGAGGTCAATTTATATCAGCATCACATGCATTAAATGTAACTCTATTTGGACTATTAAGACCAAATGATACATTGCTAAGTATATGCGGAAAGCCTTATGATACACTTGATGAAGTAATTGGAATAAAAGAAAATCCAAGTTCTTTAAAATCATTTGGAATAAAATATGAACAAATAGAGTTAGAAAATAATGATTTTAACTATGAAGAAGTTAAAAAAAGAGTATCAAAAAATGATATTAAAGTAATAGAAATTCAAAGGTCAAGAGGATATTCACTAAGAAAAAGTATAACAATAGATAAAATTGAAAAAGTAATTAAAGAAATAAGAAAAGTAAATAATACAGCTATAATAATGATAGATAATTGTTATGGAGAATTTACAAATAAAATAGAACCAAGCAATATTGGAGCAGATATATTAGTTGGTTCATTAATAAAAAATCTAGGTGGAGGAATAGCACCTAATGGAGCTTATGTGGTAGGAAGAAAAGAACTAATAGAATTAGTTGCAGAAAGACTAACTCTTCCTGGAGAAGGGAGAGAAGTAGGACCAACACTTGGAATGAATAAAAAAATTCTACAAGGACTATTCTTTGCTCCAAGTGTAGTAGCTAGTAGTTTAAAAACAGCAGTACTTACAAGTAAAGTAATGGAAGAGCTAGGATATAGTGCAGAACCTAAGTACAATGAGCCAAGAACAGATATAGTACAAACAATAAAATTTGGTGATAAAGAAAAACTAATAAAATATTGCCAAGGAATACAAATGGGGTCACCAGTAGATTCAAACTCAATTCCAGTACCAGGAGATATGCCTGGATATGATGACCAAGTAATAATGGCAGCAGGTGCATTTACACAAGGTTCATCAATTGAATTAAGTTGTGATGCTCCATTAAGAGAGCCATTTTTAGCATTCCAACAAGGTGGACTTACATATGAATATGGAAAATTAGGATTAATGAAAGCGGTAGAAAATATAAAATGAAAGTAATAGTTATTGGTGGAGGACCAGCAGGTATGCTTGCAGCAATTAGTGCAAGTATGCAAGGAAATGATGTAACAATATTAGAAAAAATGAATTCATTAGGAAAAAAACTATGTATAACTGGTAAAGGAAGATGCAATATAACAAGTAGCCTTCCAATAGAAGAATTTACTAAAAATACGCCAGGTAATGGAAAATTTCTATATAGTGCATTTCAAAACTTTAATAATCAAGACATTATTAATTTATTAAAAGAAGAGGGACTAAAAACAAAAGAAGAAAGGGGAAATAGAGTATTTCCTGTAACAGATAGAGCATCTGATGTATTAGATGCTCTTATTAAAAAACTAAAAAAACAAGGTGTAAAAATTATAACTAATTGTAAAGCAGATGAGATATTAACAGAAAAGAATAGAGTTATAGGAGTAAAGGCTCAAAATAAAATATATGAAGCGGATAAAATTATATTAGCTACTGGAGGAAAGAGTTATCCTACAACTGGTTCAACAGGAGATGGTTATAAATTTGCAAAAAAATTGGGTCATACAATAATAGAACCTAAACCATCATTAGTTGCATTAGAAACAAGAGGACAATCATTAGAAATATGTCAAAAACTTCAAGGCTTGACACTAAAAAATGTAGGAATTAAATTTGTAAAAGATAATAAAGCAATTTATGAAGACTTTGGAGAAATGTTATTTACACATTTTGGGGTATCAGGTCCAACAATTTTAAGTGGTTCAGCACATCTTGTAAGAACAAATATAGAAAATGTAAAATTAATAATAGACTTAAAACCAGCTCTATCAGAAGAAAAATTAGAAGAAAGAATACTAAGAGATTTTGAAAGTGAAAAAAATAAGGATTTCAAAAATAGTTTAGACCAATTATTACCTAAAAAATTAATACCAGTAGTTGTAGAAATGATGAACATAGATAAAAAGGTAAACGAGGTAACAAAAGTAGAAAGAAAGAAACTAGTAGAAATATTAAAGAAATTTATGATAGAAATAAGTGGATTTAGACCAGTAGAAGAAGCAATAATAACTGCTGGAGGAATTTCAGTAAAAGAAATAAATCCAAAAACAATGGAATCAAAATTAGTGAAAGGATTATATTTTGCGGGTGAAATAATAGATGTAGATAGCTATACAGGTGGATTTAACTTACAAATAGCATATTCTACAGGCTACACTGCAGGATTGAATTAATATGTTTAAATCAATAGAAAAAGAAGCGGAAGCTGAAATAGTAGAAAAAAAGTCAAGATTCATAGCACAAATTTTTGCGGTAAATAGTAAGGAAGAAGCAGAAAATGTATTATCCGAGGTTAAGAAAACATACTATGATGCAAAACACAATTGCTATGCATATATAGTGGACAATATAGAAAAATGTAGTGATGATGGAGAACCTTCTGGAACAGCAGGTTCTCCAATGCTTGACTTACTTAAAAATAATGGACTAAATAATGTAATAGTAGTAGTTACAAGATATTTTGGAGGTACACTATTAGGAACCGGAGGACTAGTAAGAGCATATACAGAATCATCTAAAAAAGCATTAGAGAATGCAAAAATAATAGAAAAAGAATATGGAATAAGATATTTAGTAGAAATATCTTATGGAAATATAAAAGAAATTCAATATATTTGTAAACAATTAGAAATAAATATAATAGACTCCGAATATGGGGAGAATGTAATATTAACGTTAGAATCAAATGAAGAAAAAAAGAAAGAGCTAGAAAATAGCGGAATAGAGATAAAAAATAAAAAGGTCTTAAATGATAAAATAATAATAAATAAAGTATAATGTCGAAAAAAGATATACGAAAAATATCCCTAAAAATAAGCTTTTGTGAAACTATTTGGAAAAATATGGACAAAAAGTATTGAACAATTCAAGAAAAACATATATAATCAAATGGTAAAATTTTACAGAAGATTAATTTAGGAGGTAAAAAAAGTGAACGACAAAATAAAAGTTTTAATAGCGGATGATAATTATGAATTTGGAATGACATTAAAAAATTATTTGGTAAACGACGAATCAGTTGAGATTGTTGGAATGGCGAGAGATGGTGAAGAGGCATATTCTGACATTGTAAGATTAAAACCTGATGTGGCATTGTTAGATGTAATCATGCCTCATTTAGACGGAATAGGAGTATTAGAAAAACTGAATCAGTCAAAATTAGAGAAAAATCCTATAAAAATAATGGTATCAGCTGTTGGTCAAGACAAAATAACACAAAAAGCAATATCTTTAGGTGCAGATTATTACATTGTAAAACCATTTGATATTACTTTATTAATAAAAAGAATAAAGGAAATAAAAAATGAGAACCCAGAACAAATTAGAGATACAATTATTAGTAGAGAAATAAAGTCACCATATATAACAGTTGGCAAATCAGAAGAAAATAGTAAAGAAAATTTAGAAGCCGCCGTTACAAACATAATACATGAAGTTGGCGTTCCTGCACATATAAAAGGATATCAATTCTTAAGAGAAGCAATAATAATGTCGGTTGAAAATATAGATATGATAAATCAAATAACAAAACAATTATATCCAGATATAGCATCAAAATATGGAACAACTCCAAGTAGAGTAGAAAGAGCAATCCGCCATGCAATAGAAGTTGCATGGGGTAGAGGGGACCAAAAAACAACAGAAAATATATTTGGATATACTGTTTCAGCAGATAAAGGCAAGCCTACAAACTCAGAATTTATAGCTATGATTGCAGATAAATTGAGATTAGAATTGAAAACAGCATAATTAAATTACATTTTACTTGTATAAGTTTAACAATCATAAAAATCCTACATATAATATATGAGGGGTTAATATGAATTGTAGTTGTAAACCAAAAAAAAATTTATTATGTTTAAAAATATTAATTAGTATATTAATATATATAGTTTTAATATTATTAATATGTAGTTTAAACAATAAAAACAAAAGTATATTAACAGCTATTGCCGTAAAAGGAGATAATACACAGCTAGGAACTACAACAATAAAATTTAGTCAAAATGAACTGGTAATAGGAAATGCCTTGGCACATGAGCAAGGAAGTGATGAAATTAATATTAATAAAAGTGGAATATATCAGGTTTCTTATCAGCTATTTGGAATTAAAGAAGGTAGAGGAAGTTTTAATTTTAACTCTGCATTAATAGTGAATAATAATGTAATAGATAGTACTTTTAATGATGGCCCTGTTATAGAAGACTTAGTAAATAATCGTAATACTCTTACAAGTACAGTAATATTACAATTAAGCGAAGGCGATGTTTTAAAATTAGGAGGAATTTCAATAGAAGATATAAGTTATGAAAAAGCTAGAATTGATATAGAAAAAATAGATTAAAATAATGATTTTAAAAAATGTAAGTGATAAAAATCACTTACATTTTTATAATTTAAAAACAATAAAAATTTGACGAAAAACAGAATTTATAGTATAATCTATAGAAGCGTGTGAAAAAATAAGCTGTAAAAAATCTCATTAAAAATAACAATAGTAATCATAAGTTACTAAGATAGGAGAAAAAGATGGAAAAGAAAATTACAGTGATTATACCAGCTCATAATGAAGAAAAGACAATAAGAAAAGTGGTAAAGATTTTGAAAAATCACCCTCTAGTAGATGAAATACTTGTAATCAACAATGCGTCTACAGATAAAACTGAAGAGTTAGCAAAAAAAGAAGGAGCAAAGGTATTAAATTGTACAACTAAAGGAAAAGGCTATGCAATGGAAATGGGAATCCAAGAAGCGTCAAATGAAGTTTTGATATTTTTAGATGGAGATATAACTAAGTATGATAATGATATAGTTAGGGAATTATCAGAACCAATAATTGATAGAAATATTGATTTTGTTAAATCTCGATTTGATAGAACAGGTGGAAGAGTAACAGAACTTGTAGCAAAACCATTATTAGAAATAACATTTCCAAACATTCAAAAATTTGCACAACCATTGAGTGGAGCTATTGCAGGTAAAAAATCATTATTAAAACAAATTACTTTAGAAAAAGATTATGGAGTGGACATAGGAATATTGTTAGATATGATAGCATTAAATGCTAAAATTGAAGAAGTCCATATAGGAAGAATAAAAAATGACTCGCAAGATTGGAAAGCACTAGTACAAATGTCAAAAGAAGTACAACAAGCAATACTTAAAAGAGCATATAAATAAAAAATGAGAGAAACTATCTCTCATTTTTTATTTATAAAGATTTTTCATATATTTCATAATTGCAATTATCTAACTTTATTGACAAAAGGTCTTTATTTGAAGGAAATCCGTTAAAATAGCATGATGCAGCAATATTAACTCCATTGTGAGATACTAATAAAATATTTTTATCAGGATATTTAGCATATAAATCATCAAGAAAAGTTGCAACACGTTTTAAAAAGTCTTGAACCTTTTCAACATCTTGATATTCATAGTTTTTTTCATAATCCCAGAATAAGTATTTATCATAATCATTACCATTAATTCCTTCAAGAACACCAAAAGACCTTTCTATTAAAGCAGAATCAATTGATAAAGGTAAATGTTTATCAGAATTGATTATATTAGCAGTATCTAAAGCTCTTTTTAAAGGAGATGAGATAATAAAATCTAAATCCAAGTTGTTTATTTTTTCTTTTAAAATTTTAGCTTGATTAATACCAGTTTTATTTAAAGGAATATCTGCAGAGCCTTGCAAACGATGCTGAATATTCCAATCAGTTTGTCCATGTCTTACAAAATAAATTTTCATATTTCCCTCCTAGCAAATAAGATTATAGCATAATTGCAGGTAAAACGCAATTATTGACATAACGATAGATTTAGAATATAATGAGCTGGATAGGAGGCGTGACTTGGAAAATAGGGAAGAAATAATTGAAAAAAATAGAAATTTATATAATCAAGAACAAATAAGCTTTATTGCACAAAATTGTATAGGAGGAGTCATATATCATGATATGAATCAAAAATTTTTATCTCCTACAATAAATTTATATTTTTCAGCATCAGATTTCATAAAATTTGTGAATAACTTAGAATATTATTTAAGCTTAGATATAAATATTACAAATAATGATCCAATTACAGGAGAATTAGATGATATAAAATTATACTTTTTACATTATAATAGCGAAGAAGAAGCTATTCAAAAATGGGAAGAAAGAAAGAAAAGAATAATAAAAGACAAAATTTTCGTTATATGCACAGATAGAGATGGGTTTGATGATGAATGTATGGAAAAATTTAAAAATATAAAATATCCAAAAGTATTAATAACATGTAACGAAAAATGGAGGAATTATCCATTTGTTATCTATTTAGAGCAGTATAAAAATTTGACTCAAGTACCAGATACAATACCAACAAGAGAATTCTATAATGATACACAATTAATAAAACTAATAAACGAAGTATAATACTATACTTCGTTATATTTTTCTATAAATTCATCACATAATTTTCTTCTGTACTCTAATTCTGGATGCTTAGAGTATAGCTCATCATTGAATTTGCAAATATAATCAAATTTATTATCTAAAATATCGTAAACTTTTTGTTTATCTTCAAAATTAGATTCTTTAACCTGAGACTTTAATCTAGCTAATAAACGTAAATATCTTCTACAAGTTCTAGATTGCATTTCATATAAATTGTTAGATACGAAAAACTCCAAATATCCATCATAAGCTTCCAATGCATCTAAACGTCTCATGCTAAAATCAGTGTGAGTAATACTATTTTCTCTTTGAACATATGCATACATCTTTTTATTAGTAAATACAACTTTTCTTGATTCGAAAAATAATTTGTAAGTAGTAAATTCGTCTTCATGTAGCTTATTTAGAGGATAGTTTACTTTATCAAAAAGATTTTTTCTATACAATTTATTAGATGCTATTACAGACCTTAAACAAATAGAGAAATCATCATCGTGAATTCTAGTCAAAGCATCATATTTTTCTAAGACAACTAAATCATTAATATCTGATTCAGGGAAAACAAAAGAATTAGAATCAGATTCGTTTACCAATACAACATCACATTCTGCAATATCTGCATCATACTTAGTAATTAATCCTAATAAATCAGAAATACAATTACTATCAATAAAATCATCAGCATCTAGTAAATATACAAATTCACCAGAAGCAGAGGCAATCCCAGCATTTCTTGCAGCAGATAAGCCACCATTTTTTTGATGAATAACTTTAATTCTATTATCTTTTTGAGCATATTCATCACAAATCATTGGAGAACTATCTGTTGCACCATCATCAACCAAAATTATTTCTAGATTCTTATATGATTGTCCAATAACTGAATCAATAGACTTTCTTAAATACTTTTCTACATTGTAAATTGGCAAAATTACGCTAATTAAAATTGAATCCATAATCAAAACTCCTTAAATAATATGCCAGTATTGTATCATTAAAATAGAAATTTGGCAACTTGAAGTTTATGGACACTCCTAAAAGTTCATCTTAAAACTTCACGAAAATACTTGAAAAAAACAAGAATTATAGTATAATATAAATACATTTAAAGCCAAGAATGGAGGAATAATTGTGATAGACTATGAACAAACAAAAAGAACAAAAGATTTAATAAAAATCAAAGTAATTGGTGTTGGCGGTGGAGGAAACAATGCCGTTAATCAAATGATAGTGTCAGATGTAGATGAAGTAGAATATATATTAGTAAATACAGAAAAAGGAATATTAGAAAGAGCAAATACAAATGGATGTAAAACTCTTCAAATAGGAAAAGAAGTAGCACAGGGACTAGGTGCAGGAGCTAATCCAGAAGTTGGAGAAAGAGCAGCAAGAGAAAGTATAGATGATATAAATAAAATTCTTGACGGAACAGATTTGTTGTTTTTAACTGCCGGAATGGGTGGAGGAACAGGAACAGGTGCCATACCAGTAATAGCAGAAGCAGCAAAGAAAAAAGGAATTCTTACTATAGGAATTGTTACAAAACCATTCTCTTTTGAAGGAAAATTAAGAAAAGCAAGAGCAGATATTGGAATAGATAAACTAAAACCAAATGTGAATGCTTTAATAATAATTTCAAATGACCAATTATTAAAAAATACTGAAAATAATGTTTCAATACTTAATGCATTCAAAATGACAGATGATATTTTGAGACAAGGAATCCAATCAATAACAGATTTAATAAATTCAGTAGGAACAATCAATGTTGACTTCGCAGATGTTAAAACTATATTAGAATATAATGGATATTCATATATGGGAATTGGCAAAGCTAGTGGAGAAAATAAAATAATCAATGCTACAATGAACGCATTAAATAATCCACTTACTGAAAGTGGTATTGATGGAGCAAAAGGAGTTATATTCAATATAAAAGGAAGCGAAGACATTAGCTTAGAAGATATAAATAGAAGTGCTAGCATAATTGGAGAAAAAGTAAGTCCAGACGCAAATGTAATCTTTGGTACAGTTATAGATGAAGATTTAGGAAATGAAGTAATAGTAACTGTTGTAGCAACAGGTGTAGAAAAGAAGGAAGAAAAAAATGACAATAAGAGAATTTAATTTATTAAAAATATCTGTATGGGATGGAGACGAAGAAGTATATAATGGAATGTGTGAAGATGCACCAGAAGAGCTAAAACAAAGACAAATCAAAATTATAGGAAATGAAGGAAAAGTTATAAAAATAAAATTGGTATAAATTGTATAAAATGCCCATAAGTGGAAATACTCATATAAAAGGAGAGAGCTTATGGGTAATTTAAATAAAAAGAATATTATTAATCAAGCTGAAAGAATATTAGAAAAATGTGAGGAAAAATACAAAGAAGAAGGAAAAAACAAAAAAAGAGTTAGAGATTTAGAACGAGAATGTAAAAAATTAAAAAGGCATAATCTGATATGGAAAATACTGTTGTCATTATCAGTAATTAGTTTACTTGTAATTGTTATATAAAAGAATAAAACCTTTTCATTAGTCATATATTTAAAACAAAGACTAAGGAAGAGGTATTTTTTATGGAAAGAATTATAAGTGAGCAAGATAGAATTAGAAGAGCAGAAGAAATTGCAAATAGAAGAAGAGGAACAATTTCTGCAAGAAGTATAAATATATCTACTGAAAAAAAGAAAATGCCATATTTAACGAAAGTATTCATACAGACAATTGCAAGTATGTGTATTTTTGGTATTGCATATTTCCTAAATCAAAATTATCCTCAAGCAATAGATACAATAAAGCCAATTTTATCGCAGGATATAAACTTTGAAGAATTGTACAATAAAGGAAACGATTTTTTTTCAAGCCTAAATCAAAATACTAATGAAAATAGTGTTACAGAAAATGTAGTAAATGAAATAGAAAATCAAGCTGAAAATGAACAAGTAGAAAATCAAATAAGTAACGAAACAACAAATCAAATAGAGGGAATAGGAGGAAGTAGTGAAGAAGTTCCACTTAGTCAAGATGAGCAAGATATTGCATATATAAAAGCAAATGTATCAATGTTAGTTCCGACACAAGGAGTAGTAACATCTGGATATGGAAAAAGAGAACCAACAGACATAATTTCTGCAAATCATGCTGGTATAGATATAGGTGGGGAAGTTGGCACAGAAATAATTGCTGCAATGGAAGGTACAGTGGAAGAAGTATCATCATATGGGGATTATGGAAATCATTTAAAAATAACCAATGGTGAGGTTAGTACATTATATGCCCATTGCAGCAAAATTTTAGTAAATCAAGGAGACTATATAAGTCAAGGACAAAAAATTGCAGAAGTAGGGAATACTGGTAGAACTACTGGACCACACTTACATTTTGAAATAAGTAGAAGCGGGAGGACTGTCGATCCAGCAGCAATTATAACTTTTTAAAGGAGATAAAAATGCAGATAAAAATAGATTTAAAAATATTTGCTATAATATTAATTTTCTTAATAACTCAAAATATTGGAATATATGCAATATTAATGTTTTATGCACTAATACATGAACTAGGACATCTTTTATGTGGAGTATGTTTAGGATTTAAACCTAAATCAATTAGTATCATTCCATATGGATTTAATTTAGGATTTGAAATAAATTATAAAGACTATAATAAAAAGATAAAAAGAGGAAATTTATTGAGTCTAAAAAAGATAGCAATAGCTTTAGCAGGACCATTTACAAATATAATTTGTATCATAATAATTTTCTTCTTAAAAGATGAATTTGAATTGGTTCAGTATCAAAATGCAATATATGCAAATATTTTACTAATTTTATTTAATTTAATTCCAATATATCCATTAGATGGTGGAAGAGTATTACAAGAAATATTGCATATAACAATTGGACTAAGAGAAAGTTATTCAGTCACAAAAACAATTACAAATGTAAACACAATAATACTTACAGCATTGGCTAGTGTATTGATACTTTATTATAAAAATATAGCAATATTTCTTGTAATAATATACTTGTGGACATTAGTATATAAATGCAATAAAGAATACAACATAAAGGAAAATCTTTACAAAAAAATAGAGGAATTAGATAAAAAATATGTAAAAATGAATCAAGACTACAAGGTGACATAATTAAATACTAAAATATAGGTTTAAAATAGAAATGTCACAAGAAAATTGAAAATAAAATATTGAAAGAGAGTACCAAAAATGATATTGTTTAAATAACCACAAATAAACAGTATTGGAGGCACTCTCTATGGGTAATAATATCACACAAAAGTTAAAATATAAAGAGTCTGTAGTAAAATTTTCATATAAATATGGAGTGACAAAAGCATCAATTAAATTTTGTGAATGCAGAAGAACAATATACAGATGGAGAAAAAGATATGACGGAAGTATAGAAAGTTTAAAAGATAAGTCAAGAAAGCCACATTATCATCCAAATCAACACACAGAAGAAGAGATAAAAATGATTAAGAACTATAAAAATAATAATAAAGATACTGGATTGGTTGTATTATGGATAAAGTTAAGAGAAGCAGGCTATAGGAGAACGGTGCAAGGATTGTATCATGTGCTACAACGACTAGGAATATATAATAAAGCACCAAGTAAGAAAAAAGAAAGAGAAGCATGTGAATGGGTAGTAGGAACATATCCGGGGGAAAAAGTACAAGTAGATGTAAAATATGTACCAAAGAAATGTATGAGTCCGGAACTGCAAAAAATGGGAGAAAAATATTATCAATATACAGGAATAGACGAATTCACGAGAATAAGATATATATGGTATACAAATGAACACAGTACATATATGTCCAGTGAATTTGTAAAAAGGATGGTAAAATATTTTAGAGAACAATACGATATAGAAATAAAAACAATACAAACAGATAATGGGTTTGAATTTACAAATAGACTAAGTTGGCAGGCATTTTTAAAGAATAAGAAGACATTGTTTGAGAAAACGTTAGAAGAATTAAAGATAGATTACAAAGTAATAAAACCACACACACCAAAGCAAAACGGAAGAGTAGAAAGAAGTCATAGAAAAGACCAAGAAAGATTTTACTACAATAAGGTATTTTGTAGTTTAGAAGATTTAAGAAATAGAGGAGCAGATTGGAGAAAAGAATATAATAATTTTCCAATGAGACCACTAGGATGGTTGAGTCCAAAGGAATTCCTGAAAAAATATAAAAGTCAAGAAGAATCGGTTATAACAATATAGAGTACTCAAAGTATATATTTTTCAAAAAAGTGTGACATATGATTGACTAACCTTCACAAGGTGACATAATTAAATACTAAAAAGGCTTGAAAAAAGTAACAATATATGGTATAATAATTATATTAATGATTAAGAGAGGAGTCTCATAGTAAAATGAGTAAAATAAAAGAAAGAATAGGGGAATTTATAAATAAAATAAAAAACTTAAAAATGTTTGAGGAAAAAGAAGAAAGCCAAGATATGCCAGATGCAGAATTAGCAGTAGAAGTTTCTAAGCAAACAGGACAAGATATAAATGAAATTAACAAAGCTTTTGCAGAAGCTAGCAAAACAGTTGGTGGATTAACAGAAAGAATGCAAAAAAATAAACAAAAAACAATACAACCATCAGGACTACAACCAGGTATGGAAATACCTGTTCAAACAGTGAGCAAATCCAAACAACCCGAAGTAGAGCAAGAAATAGAAAACGATAGAGAACACTAAGTTAAAATAATAATCCAAGTTATTGGATTATTATTTTTTTGTTACAAAAACCTAAAAGACTTGAAAAATATATAAAAATATAATAATATATAATTGAAAAATTAAGAATAAAGGAATGGAAAAATGCAAAAGATTAATAGTGAAAAAGGAATAACTATAGTCGTTTTAGTTATTACAGTAATTATTTTAGTTCTAGTAAGTATTCCTGTAATAGTAAATACTACAGAAGTTTCTGAATTGCAAAAATATACTTATTTTAAAGGGGATATAGATAAACTTAGAGAATCAATAGGAACAGCATATTTAGATTCACAGTCTATTGCAACTATAGGACCAAGATATACAGGAGATATAAGTTTCTTAAATAATTTTCAAAATGGAGAAATAGTTAGAAATCCAAATGATGGTGATGAATACTATGTTATTAGCTTAAAAGAATTAAATAGCCATTTGGATGCACAAATTGATTTAAGATATGGAACAGGTAATAAAATTGAAGATTATGCAAGTTTAGATATTAATCAAGGAAAAAATCCAAATGATACAAATATAATACAATACGAATATCAAGGAAATGACACATATATAATTAATGCAAAAACAAAAACAATATATTATACAGATGGGCTAGAATATAAAGGAGAAATATATCATAGATTACCAGAAGATTTTACCGAATTATCTGATGTATTTACAGTAATTTATGACTCAAATGGAGGAGATACTACTCCAGATATGCAAACTGCAGAAGCAACAGGACAAGATACAATTACTTTAAGGAATGCTCCTAAAAGAGACGGATATGTATTTGTAGGTTGGAAACCAGAAAATGACGATTTAATTTATCAGCCAGGAGCACAATATACAGTAACAGAAAATACAAAATTAATTGCACAATGGGAAAATCAATAAAAACTATTGACAATATTTATTATTTCTTATATAATAAGTATTGTCTTAATTTATGGCGAAGTAGCTCAGTTGGCTAGAGCATCCGGTTCATACCCGGCAGGTCAAGAGTTCGAATCTCCTCTTCGCCACCAAACAAAAAAGTCCTATTTCTAGGGCTTTTTTTATTGTAATATATAGGTTTTATTGATATAATATTTTATAAGTACAATTAAAAATAAAAAGGAAAATACAAATGACAGTTCAAAACAAATTAGTAAAATATAAAGATAATTTCACAAAAAAATTGATTAATAGAATATTTCCAAGTATTGCAAATAAATTTTTAACTCCTAGATTATGGGATAAAAGTGTAGAAGAAGCGATAAATTTTGAATTCCCAAATGAATTACAACAAAAAGAAGCGAAAAAGCTTCTAGAAGAACTATTGTCAAGAAACCATAATTTGTTAGAAACTTTAAATATTAAAATGCTGAGAAAAAATATAGTAGAATTATTTGGAAAATCAAAATTAGAGAGAATAGTTAATGACTCTATATTGCAAGATGCAATTTTAGAATTATCAGAAGAAGAATTGCAAACATATTGTTATATACTTAACTACAAAACAACAGATTTTAATGAACGTATTAGCAATTTAAGTACTTATTCATGTAAGAATATAAATTTAAATGATTTACAAAATCTACCGGAAAATGAAAGACTGAAGGCTATTAGTATAATAGTAAGCAATAGTCAATTTGGTTTAGGAAGTTTGAGGGAATTGGATGCATACTATGAAAATAGAAAAGCGATGTGTCAACAAATTATTTCTAATCCTAAAATAGTTGAGGAAGAATATGAAAAAGACATGAAATCAGAAGATGAGATTAGTGATTTTCCTTTTGAATTATTATATGAAATGAAATCATTAGATGAACTAGATAGGATTAGATATGCAATTATTGAAGCAAAATATGGAATGAGTTTAGAAAAAGCTCATGTTTTATGTAGTGCTTTTGGACAAGATTGCGATAAAATTGAACAATCTGAAGAAACAAGGATAATTAAAGAGTTAAAAAACATATTAGGAGAAACTAATGTAGAAAAATTAAGGCAAACTAGCTTAGATGAAGTTTATGAAAATTATGGTGGTACTATCAATATTTTTCCAAACCTAAAAAATGCTTATTTACAAAAATACCAAGAAACTTTATATCAAATTAATGAGCAAGATTATATTGGGTCACAGAGTGCAAAAATAAAAGGAAGAAAAAAAGCAGAAGTAAAAATTTATAATGTTTTAGGGAAAAACAATGATAGAGCAAATTTTAATATGATATTAACTTCGTTAGGTGGAATTTATTATATTAATCATAACTATAAGGATTTGAGGGCAGATTGGGACAGACAGGATAAAAATCATACAATATCTTGCTCATATATAGGAAATGACTTTCTTGGAGTAGTTGACGAAACTTATTTATTGGCTTTCTCTGATATTGGAAAAAATGAGTTGTTACAAGCTAGAAATCAAGATGCTGGAACTGTTGATTATGTATTTGAAATGTGGGAAGATTTAGAGCAAAATAGATTTTTAATTCCACAAAATCAAATTAATTCTTCGAAAATTTATAATGAATTACTAGTTGAAAGAAAAATTGAGAAAGATGGTAAACTGGTTAATAGAAAACCTACTTTCGTAGTATTTATAGCAGAAGAACTTGAAGATATTGATGATAAAAATAATTGGGAATGGAATTCAGCAAAAAGATTAGCAGCTTCATTAGATATTCCAATTGCAGTAATAGATGGAACTCAATGTACTAAATTAGAATTTACTAAAGTACAAGATATGGTTAGGGCAATCAAAGAAGAACATAGAATGGATTTAATACCAGATATAATTCATAAAATAGAGAATAATAGGGCTGCCCAAATAGGTAAACTCAAAAATGTAAGAAATCAAATTTTTTCTGACCCAGCAATAAAAAAATGGCTAGAAGAAATTATAGGAACAATAATAACTTCTGACATAGATACATTTAATCAAGGAATTGAGGAATTTGTAAAAGTAACTAAAGATTTAAAAAAGGTTTATTCAGAACATACTGGTACATTTTTGAAAGAATGTCAAACCTATAATTATGACAATTATATAGATAGATTAAAAATATTATATAGTTCTAGAAACGGGTTAAATAGTGGCTTGGAAACTAGATTACAAGGACAAAGCAATGTTCAGCAAAGAGATAATAATGATGGCGAAATAGAATTTAATTGATATGAGATTAGTTTTAAGTAGAAGTATTTATGAATATCAAATTAGAGAGAATGAAATATTTCATTCTCTTTAATTAACTTTAAGAGTAAACCACGGGTTATACCCGTGGTAACGGAAAGCTTTTAGCGTTGAGTAAAGTAACAAAAATACCCACTCCAAACATGATATAATATTAAAAGTTTGACGGCTTAAAATATTAAATATGAGAGGAGTGGAACGTATGAAAAGTCCATATGTAAAAGTCAATACAAAATTGATAAAAAAATTTAAAATTAAATTGATTAAAAAATTCAATATAAATTTGGTGACT
>CALXVF010000004.1 GCA_944391895.1 uncultured Clostridia bacterium | reverse complement strand
AGAATTATATAAGGAAGGAAAAATTGAAAATGCTTCAAAGCCTTGCAGCTGTGTATATATATATATATATATCGTAGGATTTAATAAAACAACATTACGTAAACGTAGCAAAGCTATGTATTTTAAGCGAATGTAAAGTTCGTTTAAAGTACATAGTTTTTTGATTAAAAAGTAAATTTTTTTAACAAAAAGGAAATAATTTAAATAAATAATTAAAAAATAATATCTATGAACTTTTTAAATTATTAATGCACAGTCGAAACTTTTACAAAAAGCAAAAAAAGATTAGAGTATAATCGAAACTTTTGACAAAATTTTAATAAAGTGTTATAATATAACCAGTTATAGAAAGGGAAGAGTTTATGATAAAACGTGAAATGTATTTAAAAAAGTTAAGAGATTCATATGATAGCGAACTTATAAAAATAATTGTGGGAGTTAGACGTTCTGGAAAATCAGTATTGTTGACGCAAATAATGGATGAATTAATTGAAAAAGGAATAAAAGAAGATCATATAATATATATTAACTTTGAAGATTATGATTATACAGATTATACGGAACCAAAAAAATTCAATGAATATGTAAAAAGTAAAATTCAAGATAAAGAAAAATATTACTTATTTTTTGATGAAATACAAAATGTAAAAGATTTTGAAAAAGTAATAAATTCTTTTAGAGCTACTATGAATGTAAGTATATTTATAACTGGTTCTAATAGTAAAGTTCTTTCTGGCGATTTATCAACATATTTAGTAGGAAGATATATTAGTATAAAAATTATGCCATTTACATTTGCAGAATATTTAGAATTGCAAAAAGAAAAAGGAATAACAAAAGATAAAGAAGAGTTATTCCTGGAATATATGGAATGGGGAGGAATGCCTCAAATATATAATACTACTAGTATTCAAGAAAGAAAAATGTATTTAAGAGATTTATATAATACGGCAATTTTAAAAGATATTGTTGAAAGAAATAGTATTAAAGATGTAAATCTTCTAAATAGAGTGATTCAATTTATTATGGAAAATATTGGAGGAGTAATATCTGCTAATTCTATAACAAAATTTTTAAGAGGAGATAATATTACAACTAGCGTTGATACTGTTTTAAATTATATTGAATATATAAATAATTCCATGATTGCAAGTAAAGCAAGTAGATATAACATAAGAGGAAAAGAAGTGATGACATTACTTGAAAAATATTATTTAGTAGATTTAGGATTATTACAGTTGAAAAGTTCGCCAATTGAAAAGAAAGTAGGAGGAAGACTAGAAAATATAGTGTATAATGAATTATTAGCTAGAGGATATGACGTATATATTGGTAAAACTGATAATGGAGAAATAGATTTTGTTGTAGATAATTTTGGAGATAGATTCTATATTCAAGTAGCAGATTATCTATCATCAGATGATGTAGTAAAAAGAGAATTTGGAGCATATAAAAATGTAGAAGATAATTTTCCAAAGTATGTAATAACTATGGATAAAATAAATTATAGTCAAAATGGAATTATTCATAAAAACATAATAGATTGGCTATTAGAAAAATAATTTGACAATAAACAAAAATAAGTATATAAAAGAGTTGTAGAAAAAATTAAAAGGAGAAATAAGAAAATGCCTGAAAGCCTTGCAGCTGTATATATATATATATATTGTAGGATTTAATAAAATAACATTATGCAAACATGGCAAAGCTATGTATTTTAAGCGAGTTTAAAATTTGTTTAAAAGCATAGTTTTTTTGCGCTTATAAAATTATATAATAATTAATTTAGTACAAATGAAAAAAATTCAGACTATTCCATTTAAGTTATATGTGCTAAAGAATATATTAATAGCGATTGATGTCGAATTTTGTCGTACGATTTTACTTGACATATTATGGAAAATATTGTATATTAGAAATATCATAAAACAAGGACAAGAAAATGATATTTTATTTCATATTGTTTTTTTCAATATTTTATTTGGTCAAAAAAATTATATCAAAAATAATTGCCAAAAAAATAATTAAAGAAAATAATTTTAAAAATTAGTTTTTATTTTTGTAGAGGAAACATTTTTGAATGATTAGTTCGATTCCTCGATATATGTTTATTCAAAAAAATTATTCCTAATTTTAGTGCCCCCCAATACAAATAGAAATATTGTTTCCTCTACAAGTTTATATATTATTTATGATAAGTTTCATTATTATTAATTTTAAAAGCTCTATATATTTGTTCTAGCAAAAATACTCTAATTAGTTGATGTGGAAATGTCATTTTAGAAAAACAGATTGATTCATTACATATTTTTCTTACATCATCATTAAATCCTAAAGAGCCACCAATAATAAAAGTAATGGAACTATTAATAGTTTGGATATCAGAAATTTTCGTTGCAAAATTTTCAGAAGAATATTCTTTACCTTTTAAATCTAAACATATATTATATGAATCTTTTATTAGATGAGATATTATTTCATTACTTTCAAAATCTTTTATTTGATTCTCAATTGATATATTAGATTTATCTGGTATTTTTTTATCAGGTAATTCTATAATATTTAAATTACAATATTTAGATAATCTTTTTGAATATTCATTAATTGCATCTCGTAAATATTGTTCTTTAATTTTTCCAATACAAATAATATTTATTCGTAACATATTTCCTCCATTAAAATTAATTTATTAATATTATATAACATTTTCTATAATAAAGAAATAATAAAGAAAAATAAATAAGTAATTATTTTATAAATAATAAAGTAATATAGGTTAAAAAATAGGATGAGGCAAAAGTATTAACAAAATGACAAAAAGTGAAGGAAAGGATAATTTTAGAGAAGGTTATAGAATGAAGAGCAAAGTATCTAGTTATAAAAACCATTGTTCGTATTTGCAAAAAAGTTGAATCTGAAATGGCAAGGGAATATAATGAAAGAGAAATTTTGGATAGAAAGAAACTTTTAGAAATTAACAATCTAAATTGGTAAACATAATTATATTTAATACATAAACTAAAGGCTGAGCAGTATATTGAGACGGATATACATTTGTCAATTTGATACGACTAAAAAACGTAATAAATGTGCAAAATCTTTTAAATAAAGGAAAAAAAGAGGTAAAAAAACAGAAAAATATCAAAAAATATTAAAAAATTATCAGTAATTTCTGTGACAAAAAGACAAAACACATTTAAAAAGAAAATAGTTTGATGGAAAAATTTTTTATAAAAAAGAAGTAAATAAGTTAGAAAATGTAGAAATTTGTGGAAAAATAGTATAAAAAATATCTAAGGAACTATACAATCTTTAAAAATGTGAATTGTTGTTTTAGGTTTGGAATTTGCTGAGCTGAATATCTGTGAGCTAAAGTTCAGATTTAAAAATAGTGAAAAACATTTGCTAAATAGTCAACAAATTAAGCTTTTAAAAGAGCAGAAAAAAATTAGATATAAAAAAGAAATAAAATTTAATAAATAAAAAAATAAATTATAATAAAAATTATTAAATAAAATAAAAATATTTTTTAAGTAAAAAAAAACTAATACAAAATATTAATTGAATTTTAAAAAAGTATTTTAATTAAATTATAATAAAAAAAATTATAAAATCATTAATTAAACATAATAAAAAAATAATATTTAAAAAAAATAACAAAAAAAATTAATAATTAAATACAAAAAATAATTATAATAAATTAAAATAAATAAAATATAATTAAAAAAATATAAAAAGATATTTAAATAAAAAAATAAATAAAAAATTTTTAATAAATAAAATTAAAATTTACATAGAAGAAAAAAATTAATATATAATTCTAAAAATAAATATTTATTATTAAAAATAAATTTTAATAAAGGAATTTAAAACAAAGTGAATCATGTATAAATTTCTACTTAGGATTATATGGAAATGAAATGCAGAATAAAAAGTAGATTATACAAAATAAAACTTATAATGACTAATTTTGATAAAAATGATTTTATTTTAAAAAATTTACTAGATGACAAAAAACGAAAAGAAAGGAAAGAATAAGCTAGCTATAAGTAAAGGGGCAAAATAATGTAATGTTTGAAAACTAATGTTTGCAAATTGAATTTTATCGAGTAAAAAATAGTAAGGGAATATAAGCTTTTATGGAATTTTGACTAATAAAATTTATAATTTCAAGAAACAACAAAATAGTATACATAATATTGAAAGATGAAAGAATATTAAAAACTTAGTACAATGATTGAATTTATATTTTGTCTTTTTGATACTAGTAAAAAAGACGAAATTTTGATAAAAATTGCGGTAGTATGGCTAAAAACGCTTAAAACTAATAAAAAGAATAGTAAAAAATTAAAAGATTGTCGTTGCCAAAATGACTAGTTGCTAAAAACACTTACAATTTATCAAAAAAGATTTTTGAAAAGTGGTAGAATTTTTTGTCAAATAAAATGGTAAAAAGTAGAAAAAAGATGCCAAGAAAACCTTAAGGAATTAACAAAACGTTAGAAAAGTACTTTTGAAATGAAAGGTATAGTTAAAGCTATCAGATTCTTTTGAATATTAGAATCAAAAGTATTAAACAAAGAAAGAAAGTTGACAAATTGCCAATAAAATGCAAGGCAATAATAACCAAGAATTTTTAAGAAAATTTGATAAGGATGGCGCTATTTAGTTGCAACAAAAAACAATTTTTTAAAATAGTGTAATAATTAATTTTAATTTTACTTAATTTGAATTAATTTATAAAAAATAATTAAAAAATAAAATGTAATTGAATAAAAAAAGGTAAAATAATTTTTTTTGATAAATAACTAAAAATAAAATTTAATTAAAATAATTTAAAATAATAAATAAAAAAATAATTAATAATTAATTTAAATTATTATTAAATAAAAAAATCATAATATTAATTTTAATAATTAATATTATGAAATATTTTATGCAATATTTATTATATCACTTGGTTTTATTCTACTAGCAACATTTAATGTTAAATTATTATTTATTTTATTATTTATTATTTCGTCCATTACTGTTTTATATGCAAGTTCAGGAAAATTAGTTTCTTTACTTAAATGTCCTAACATTATATTATTTACACCTGTAGATAATAATTTAATTATTGTATCACTAGCTTCTTGATTAGATAAATGACCATTTGGACCAGAAATTCTTCTTTTTAAATAATATGGATATTTTGCATATTTTAAAATTTCAGGTTCATAATTTGATTCTAATAATAAAAATTTACTTTCTTCTAATTTTTTTAATATACTATTATCCATATGTCCTATATCTGTAGCAATACTAATTTTATTATTTTCATTATATATATTATATCCACAAGGTTCTGCTGCATCGTGTGGTATATGAAAAGGATGAATTTGTAAGTCACCTATTTCAAAATGATCATCAGTATTAAATATTTTTCGATTTTCTTCTTTTATTAATTCTGTCTGTTCTGGCATATTATTAAAAGTTTTTTCGTTAGCGTAAACAGGTATATTATATTTTTTAGAAATAGCACCTAAGGTTTTAACATGGTCACTATGTTCATGAGTGACCACAATAGCATTTATTTGATTAATATTTGTTCCAATACTTTCTAATGCTGTTAAAATCTTTTTTTGACTCTCTCCGCAATCTATTAAAATATTTATATTATCTGTACCAACGAATGAGCAATTTCCAGAACTTCCACTATATAAGTTACAAAATTTAAACATTGGTATATCCTCATTCTTCTGTTATTCTTTGTATGTTAGCACCTAAATTTCTAAATTTATCTTCTATATGTTCATATCCTCTATCTATGTAATGAATATTATATAAATCTGTAGTGCCATCAGCTATAATTCCAGCTATTAAAAGTGCTGCTCCCGCACGTAAGTCAGTTGCATATATTGGTGCACCAACTAATCCATCTACGCCTTCAAATATAGCAGTTTTTCCTTGAGCTATTATTTTGGCTCCCATTTTGTTTAATTCACTTGTATATTGAAATCTTGATTCCCAAATACTTTCATTAATTATGCTTGTACCAGAAGCAATAGAGAGTGCAACTCCCATTTGAGGTTGTAAGTCTGTTGGAAATCCTGGATATGGTAATGTTTTTATATTAGCATTATGAGGTCTTTTATTGCAAGATACTCTCATTGAATCACCTAAGTCTTCAACATTTCCACCCATTTCTATAATTTTAGCGGTTAATGAATCCATATGCTCTGGAATACAATTTTTAATTAATATATCACCTTTTGAAGCAATTGCAGCAAGCATAAAAGTACCAGTTTCTATTTGGTCTGGAACTACAGAGTAACTGCAATCACCCTTTAATTCTTTTACACCATTAATTTTTATAGTGTCTGTTCCAGCTCCTCTAATATCTGCGCCAGCAGTATTTAAAAAGTTAGCCACATCAACTATATGAGGTTCTTTAGCAACGTTATCCAATATAGTTGTACCTTTAGCTAAAACTGATGCTAAAATTAGATTTATTGTTGCTCCGACAGAAACAACGTCAAAATATATTGATGTACCATTTAATTTTTTGGCTTTAGCAGTTATTTTACCTTGACTAACATCTACAACTGCACCTAATGCTTCAAATCCTTTTATATGTTGGTCAATTGGTCTTGCTCCTAAATTACATCCTCCAGGTAGACCAACTTGAGCACCTCCACATCTACCAAGTAGAGAACCTAATAAATAATATGATGCTCTAAATTTACTTGTTTTATCTAATGGAGCATTATGGCAAGATAAATTTCTTGAATCAACTGTAAGAGAATGTTCTCCAGTCCATGTAACTTTTGCTCCTAATTCATTTAAAATATCACAAATAATTTTTACGTCACTAATATTTGGTACGTTATCTAGTGAAGTAACTCCATCAATTAATAGTGTCGCAGGAAGAATTGCCACAGCTGCGTTTTTTGCTCCACTTATTTCTACTTCACCTTTTAATTTAGTTTTTCCTTTTATAACAAATTTATCCAAAATAATTCCCCCAAAAATTTAATCAATAATATTATATAACATATATTTATGTTTTTTACAATACTTTTAATTAATTATTCGCTAGTTGAATTCCTAGGTTTTCAAAAAACTCCACTATTTTAAATTTAAAATTAACTATTTCTGAATCTTCAGTATTAGAAATTATATCATATTCTTCTTCTCCTAAATTATCTTGTAAATTCTCCTTAGACTCTTCTGGAACTATACCAGAAGTTACATCAACAAAGCATAGAGGAGGGAACATAACACACCACCAATTTTGTCCTTTGGCATTTCCTATTTCAACTTTTAAAGCATCATAAAATCCAGCAGGAAATGAAATATCTCCATATTGTTTTGTAGGAAATGAGAAATTTCCTATTTCAACTTTGACATCATAATCAAAACCATTTTTAGTAATAACTTCTTTAGCAATAGATTCAAAATCTGAAATATGGTTATTAGCGATTTCAATAACTTCCTCTTTTGTATTTATATTAGTAGTTAATGATTTCATATATTCTATAAGTTTATCACGAACCTTATATTTTAAATCTTGATCTTCTTTACTATCACTATTTGCAATTACATGTAATCTAAATACATTATTAGATAAATCTTCATTTATTGCACTAGCATATGAATACGCTGAAAGTATTATAAAAGATATTAAAACAATTAACAAAAATAAATATTTTTTCATTTTTTGCCTCCTTTTTCTATTTAATAAAATTATTACCTAATAAAATGAAAATATACATAATTGGAATATTTTAATTTTTTTGTCGAATTTTGATGAACGATTTTTTTGTAATAATATTGACACATTTGTAACAAAATGGTAAAATCTACCATGTTAAGAGAAGGGGGCATTTATGAAGATAGAAAACGTATGCAATTTTTATGCAAGTAAGTATCATCTAAGTGTTGTACTATATGAGTACTTAAGAAAAAGTAGTAGAAAGGAAATAATTACATTTTTTGAAGATGGAATTGAAGAAGAAATGAAAATAATTGAAAAAAGAGCTAAACATGCTATAAAACAAAAAGTAAATTTTGGTTCTAATAAAGATATAGAAAATACATTAATAAATGAAAACAAAAACTTAGTTTTTATACTTAGAGGAAGTAATTTATATTTAAAGGAGGCGAATTCATATATTAAAGAAGAATTAAAGACAATGAAAAATGTGAGAGCAAAAATTATTAACTGTTATGACTTTGAACAACAAAGAACATTTATGAAAGAAATTGTAAAAGGAAGTGATAAAATTTTATATACTATTGGAGAAAAAACGATTGACTAATTTCGTGTATTAGTATATATTATATGATATCTAAAAATGTTGTGTCTCATTTTTAGTTGTAATGGCATGAAGTGTCTATAGTGGCCGAAGCCTAAAAATATATGGCAAAGGAGAGAAAAAATGGACGAAAAACTTAAACAAGTCGAGCAAATTTTGAAAAAATATGGCCAGGAACAACTATTAGATGGATATAATAGGCTACCAGGCGAAAAAGAAAAACAAGACTTTTTAAACAGTATTCTTACTGTTGATTTTAATCAAATTGAAAAATTATTTGCATCATGCAAAGAAAGTAAAGATTTTTCAAATTCAAAAATCGAACCAATTGATTATGTAGATAAGTCAAAATTATCTAAAGAAGATTATGAGAAATATGAAAAAATTGGTTCAAAGAAAATAAAAGAAGGAAAATTAGCTGTAGTTACTATGGCTGGTGGACAAGGAACAAGACTTGGACACACAGGGCCAAAAGGAACTTATGATTTAGGATTAGACACACATAAATCAATTTTTGAAATACTTTGTGACACTCTAAAAGAAGCAAGAGAAAAATACAAAGTAGATATTCCTTGGTATATCATGACAAGTGACGAAAATAATGCAGAAACAGAGGATTTCTTCAAAAAGAATAATTACTTTGGATATCCTGAAAAATGCATAACATTTTTCAAACAAGGTAAATTACCTATGTTAAGTACAGAAGGTAAAATTCTTTTAAATGAAAAAGGAGAAATAAAAGAAGCTGCAGATGGTCATGGAGGAATATTCCAATCTATGCTAAAAGATGGAGTAATTTACGATATGAAGGCTAGAGGCATAGAATGGGTATTTATTGGTGGAGTAGATAATGTTTTAGTAAAAATGGTTGATTCTGTTTTAATAGGATTAGCAGAAGAAAAACATGTCTTAGCTGCTGGAAAAAGTATTGTAAAAGCAGGACCAAAAGAAAAAGTTGGTGTTTTCTGTAAGAAAAACGGAAAACCAAGTGTTATAGAATATTCTGAAATATCAGAAGAAATGGCTGCTGAAACAACTGCTGATGGCGAATTAAAATATGGAGAATCACATATTCTTTGTAATTTATTTAATATTAAGGCAATTGAAAAAATAAGTAAAATGGAATTACCATATCATGTAGCCTTTAAAAAAGCAAAATATTTAGATAAAGATGGAAATGTAGTATCTCCAACAGAGCCAAATGCATATAAGTTTGAAGCATTCTTGTTTGATGCTTTCGAAAGTTTAGATGATATGGCTATTTTAAGAGTAAAAAGAGAAGATGAATTTGCACCAGTAAAAAATGCAGAAGGAGTAGATAGCCCAGAGACTGCAAGAAAATTATATATTGATTTTCATAATAAAAATAAATAATTTTTTTGAAGAAAGAAAATAGGCGGTGCTTATTTTCTTTCTTGGCTTAAAAACGAAAGGAGAAGATATGAAAGAGTATTTAGAAAAATATAATTTATGGTTAAATAATCCTTGTTTTGATACAGAAACAAAGAAAGAGTTAGAAAGTATTAAGGATGATGAAAAAGAGATAGAAGATAGATTTTATCAAGATTTGGAGTTTGGAACAGCTGGACTAAGAGGCGTTATTGGTTCAGGAACAAATAGAATGAATAAATATACAGTTGGAAAAGCTACTCAAGGATTAGCAAATTTTATTTTAAAAAAAGGAACTCAGGATAAAGGAGTGGCCATAGCCTATGATTCAAGACATATGTCTAAAGAATTTAGTGAAGTTACAGCTTTATGTTTAAATGCAAATGGAATAAAAACATATGTATTTGATTCTTTAAGACCTGTACCAGAATTATCTTTCACAGTAAGAAAATTAGGTTGCACAGCAGGTGTTATGATAACAGCAAGCCATAATCCACCAGAATATAACGGATATAAGGTATATTGGGATGACGGCGCTCAAATAGTTCCACCAACAGACAAAGAAATAATAAATGAGGTAAATGCTATTGAAGATTTTTCAAAAATTAAAACAATGGAAAAGGATGAAGCGGTTAAAAAAGGACTATATGTATCAATTGGAAAAGAAGTAGATGACGATTTTGTTAATACATTAAAAAGCTTAGTCTTAAATCCAGATGTAATTAAAAAAGTACAAGATGATGTAAAAATAGTTTATACACCATTACATGGAGCTGGAAATATACCTGTTCAAAGAGTATTAAAAGAATTAGGATTTACACACGTATACGTTGTTCCTGAACAAGAAAAACCAGATGGTGATTTCCCAACAGTAAGCTACCCAAATCCAGAAGATAAAAAAGCATTTAAATTAGCTCTAGAATTAGCTAAAAAAGTAGATGCAGATGTTGTTTTAGCAACAGATCCTGATTCAGATAGATTGGGAGTATATTCTAAAGATGAGAATGGAGAATATGTTTCATATACAGGAAATATGTCTGCATTATTAATTGCAGAATATGAGTTATCTCAAAAGAAGGAAAAAGGATTGTTACCAAGTAATGGAGCTGTTATTACAACAATAGTATCTTCAAATATGACTAAAGATATTGCAAAAGAATATGGAGCTAAATTATTTGAAACTTTAACTGGATTCAAATGGATTGGTGAGAAAATAAGACAATTTGAAGAAGATAATAGTTATAAATATTTATTTGGATTTGAAGAGAGCTATGGATGCTTAATTAGTCCACATGCAAGAGATAAAGATGGAATTTCAGCTGTTATGGCACTTTGTGAAGCTACAGCATATTACAAGAGTAAGGGAATTACTTTATATGAGCAAATGATTAATATTTATAAGAAATATGGATTTTATAAAGAAGGTCAAGTTTCAATAGTTCTTAAAGGCGCAGATGGAGCTGAGCAAATAAAAGCAATGATGGATAGAATGAGAAAAAATCCACCAAAGAAATTAGGCGAATATGATGTGCTAGAAGTAAGAGATTATAAAGAACATACTGTTGTCAAAGCCGATGGAACAAAAGGAGAAACAGACTTACCTTCTTCAAATGTACTATATTATGATTTAAATGATAATAGTTGGTGTTGTGTAAGACCTTCAGGTACAGAGCCAAAGATTAAATTTTACATGGGTGTAAAAGGAAAATCAATGGAAGAAGCGGACAAGAAACTTGAAGAACTAACAAATGCCATGAAAAATTATGTGGAGTAAAAAATGCAAAAAATATTAAGTAAAATGCGAAAAGCAATTGAAGATTATGACATGATACAAGAAGGGGATAAAATAGCAGTAGCTTTATCTGGAGGAAAAGATTCAGTTACACTATTGTATGCACTTAAAAATTTACAAATATTTTATCCGAAAAAATTTGAATTAATGGCAATTACAGTAAATCCGGGATTTGATGGCTTTGATACAAAAGTATTAGAAAAAATTGCGGAAGAAGTAAAGGTGGAGCTAGTAATAGCTCCATCAGATATTAAAGCAATTGTTTTTGATGTTAGAAAAGAAAAAAATCCTTGTTCATTGTGTGCAAATTTAAGAAGAGGAATACTTAATTCAGTTGCAAAAGAGCATGGTTGTAATAAGATTGCATTAGGGCATAATGAAGATGATGTAATAGAAACTTTTTTATTAAATATGATTTATGCAGGAAAATTATCTACACTTGCTCCTTTAAGTTATATGGACAGGTCAGATATGACGTTAATTAGACCTCTTATATATACTCCAGAAAAATATATGAAATCTTTTATAAAAAGAAATAATATACAAATAATGTCTAAAGTATGTCCAATGGATGGAAAATCTAAGAGAGAATATGCTTTAGAGCTATTAAGAAATATAGAAATTGAGTATAAACATTCAAGAGCGAATATTATTGGTGCAATAAAGAGGGCAAATATTAATGGATGGAAGGAAATAAAATAAAAAATATAGCTATTATATTGATTTTATAATATAATAGCTAAGATATATGTTTCTGTAGCTCAGACGGATAGAGCAATCGCCTCCTAAGCGATAGGTCGGCAGTTCGACTCTGCCCAGGAACACCACAATATTATGTAAAATAATGACTAAGAATTTAATGAATTTTTAGTCTTTTTTTGTGCAAAAAAGTCTAAAAAGTTAACAATAAAATAATTATGTATCTATAAATAATGGAATAATTTTACAAAAAATATATAAATTTCCATATTTAACGATATGCCGTTGATGTCTCTAAAATCAATATGTTAATATATGGATAATGTGCTTGCAAGAGTATGAAAATACTGAGATTGTAATAAGCAGTAAAGACCGCAACTAATGTCAAAAAATGTAATAAAAAATGTAAAAAAATCACCAAGTAGCAAAATTGCAAGCTCAACATGCTAGAAACAAAAAATACGATTTACTATAATCTGTTTATTATACAAAGCAAGGGGTGATGAGATTTAGGAGAGAGGACAAATGAACTTTAGCGATAACTTAATAAAACTAAGAAAGGGAAAAAGTTGGTCTCAAGAAGATTTAGCAGAAAAGTTAGGAATATCGAGACAAGCAGTTTCTAAATGGGAAGTTGGTACTAGCAAACCAGACATTGACAATATCATAAAAATTAGTAAGTTATTTGAAGTTAGTATTGATGAATTAGTAAATAATGAAATTGTAAGAACAGAAGCTATTTCTATTAATGTCAAAAGAAAATCTAAAAAAGATGTACTACTAGTTTGGTTAAGAAGAATATTAATAGTTCTAATAATTATATATTTCATTAATGTAATTTATAAATTTGCTATGCTATTCACAATAACTCAAGCAGAACTTCAATACAAGGAATTGGATAACTATCATTATGTGGTTACTAGTTACAGTGATGATGGAATGATAGAAAAAGAAGAATGCTGGTACAAAGATGGAGTTTCGAAAACAATTAATGTAAATATAAATAACCAAGAAAAATCACAAAGGAAAAGAGTAACATGTGTAGATTTTAATTTGAATCAGGGTTATATTGAACTTGATAATAAAGATAAGATTATAATTAATATGAATGAATACAAAATTTCAAATAATTCTAATGATGGAAAGAATCAGTTTTACTCAAAATTTCCAGTAGCTATAAAAAATAAAAGTCTGTGGCAGATTACAGTTAGTGCACTATTTGATAATGATATAGATTTTGACTGGGAAGATGATAATATACTTTTTCGATTTAATAAAAGTTTCATAAATTTAGAAAAGGGAACAGTAAAACCATTATCATATTATTATAAGGATAATAATACAGAAAAATATATAACTACATATTTAAGTATCGAAATTAATTGTATAGACGAGCTAAAAATATAGACTATATCTCATAAAAGAGATATAGCCCACGACAAGAGAGAAATTTGGAACTATTTAATCATAAATGTAACAGGCAACATCAACAGGATGAGAGGTTCCAGTAACAAAGTTGAAAGTATATGTTCCCGCTTGAGCATAGAAAACGGAGTAAGTCCGAGTGGAATTACCATTTCCGCTCACAGAACCTAAGTCGTAAATGTTTCCGGCAGGATCACGTACAGTGCATGTAACGAGAGTATCAACTTCGCAGTATCCAAGCACAGCCATAAAGTCTGCACTAAAGTTTCCACTGTGAAGTGTAACCCTTATGGAACCCATACCATTGCGAATTGTACCACCATTGGTGGCGAGCAGGTTGCCTAACGCTCTCTCACTTGCTTCCGTGTCGTTTGTTGTCACTTCTTCTGCAACTTCCTGTGAAGGAGCCTGAGAAGGTTCCTCAGCAGCGAAGACGCTTGTCGAGAACAGTGCGCACATAGCACACGCCAACAGAACAGAGATAAACCGTTTCATCTTGTTAATCATCCTTTCTTGTAGTTAGTTGTATCTCTCTCTTGTCTTTATTACCATATGTTCCAAGCAGTTTCGGAACATAATAGTAATTAAGCAAAATTTACATCAACATCATAACATTTACTTGATTCTTTTTCAGCAAAACTGGAATTAAAAGGAATTAGTAGGAATGTTTAGGAATTAACGTTATTAGTATAGAGAATGGAAGATAAAGATATAATAGAACAGATTATAGTACAACTGAACCATTTTAAATTTAGAAGGTCATCTATTTCGTATCAATATTTAATTGATGCAATATATCTTGTAGTAAAAGATAGAAACGTCATGCGAGATTTAAAGAAATTCGTATACTTACCAATTGCTCAGAAGTATAACACTAAACCAGAAAATGTGCAGTGGAATTTAAGCAAACTAATTGATTTAATGTATATAAATACCTCTACAGATGTCATATTTGATTATTTCAAGTTCTTTATAGATGAAAAACCAACTTTAAAGTTTTTCATTGTAACAATTGCGAGAAATGTATATGATGAAATAAATGATAAGTATATATACTATTAAATCCCTTATGGCTTTGTATAAATTTATAAAAAAGGAGTAAGAAAATGAATAAGAATTTATTTGCAACAATAAGCGTTGCGCAAGAAAATCAAAAGAGGGATGTAAAAATTTACAAACTTCTAAATGAAAAATATGGCATCGAGGTAGTGGAAGAAGAAAATGGAGAAAGCAAAATTAAGAAAGTAGAAAATTTAACAAAGGATGAAGAAAAAATAAATAAGTTATTAGAAGTTTTAGTACTTAGTGTACAGAATTTCACATTACTAGAAGACTTTGCATATGATTTTAAAGATTGATTGTAGAATCCTTTTGTACCAAAGCATATTTTATATATGCTTTTTTTCTTGCAACAAAATTATTTTTATGTTATTATATAATATGTCTTTATGTATAGGAGTTAATGATGAATAAAGAAGATTATATGAAAATAGCATTAAAAGAAGCAGAAAAAGCATACAATGAATTAGAAGTTCCTGTAGGAGCTATAATTGTTAAAGAAGGAAAAATAATAGCTAGAGCATATAATGAAAAAGAGAAGAAACACGATACTACAAAACATGCAGAAATTTTGGCTATTCAAAAAGCAAGCAAAAAATTAAAATCTTGGAGACTTAATGATTGTGACATGTATGTAACACTAGAACCATGTAGTATGTGTGCAGGAGCTTTAATTCAGTCGAGAATACGAAAAGTATACATAGGGACTATGGACGAAAAGACTGGAAGTTGTGGTTCTGTATTAAATTTATTAGAAGATTATAAATTTAATCATAAAGTAGAAGTAGAATACAACGTATGTAAAGAGGAATGCGAAAAAATATTAAAAGATTTTTTTAAGAACTTAAGAAAAAGTAAAAAATAAGAAGAGATACCGAAGTGGTCATAACGGAACTGCCTCGAAAGCAGATGGCTATTATTTTAGTGGCTCGTGGGTTCGAATCCCACTCTCTTCGCCAATGGAGGAATTATGGAGAAAAACAAAAAAGAAAAAATTAAGCTGGCAATAACATTTGCTATAATTGTTATAGCTTTTGGAGTAGCTATTACTATAATGCTTATATATAACCAAGAAGGCGAAAAAAATATGCCATTTAACTTGTCTGATATTATAGTGGTAAGTAGTGCAGAAGGAAGAACAAAACAAGAAAATCCAGAAAATTATAAATGGAATTTGGATATTATGCAATATAACGATATTTATTTACAAATTGTAAAAAATCCAGAATATGATAAAAATGCATATATAGAAAGTATAAGTTTAGAAAATTTCCATTTTTCAGATCCAAAAGTAGGAAATACTAGAATTTATATGCCAAGTAGCACAGAAGGTACTTTGTTTTCTTATGATGATAATTATTTAATAAATAGAACACTAACATTTAATGGAGGAGAATCTAATAATTATAAAACGTTAGAAATCTCTAGCCAAGGAGGAAATATAGTATTTAGAGTGGCCAATACAGAAGTTGGAGAATATGTTTCAAATGATGATGCAGAAATATCACATAATGGAACATTGCTTTCAAAAACACCAGTAACATTAGAAGACTTGAAAATTAATATTTCTTTTGATATAGTAATAGAGACAAACATATCTAAATATAGAGGAACTGTCAATTTAGAATTACCTTGTGGAGATATAATAACAGAAGGAACTGCACAGCTAGACAAGGATGATTGTTCTGATATAATTTTTAAAAGAGAAAACTATTGATAATATCAAATAAATAGTATATAATTGCTAAAGGTATGAGGATGTTTCTTTATAGAGGATATTCTCAATAAAAGACTATGAACCTTGTCAGGACCGGAAGGTAGCAGCAATAAGTAGATCCTTTTATGTGGGAGTATCCTCTATGAAGAAAGGTTTTTATACCTTTATTAAAATATTGGAGGCTTATATGGAATATACAGCTTTATATAGAAGATTCAGACCTATGACATTTAAAGAAATTGTAGGTCAAGAACATATAACTACTACTCTTAGAAACCAGGTAATGGCAGATAGAGTAGGACATGCCTATCTTTTTACAGGATGTAGAGGATGCGGAAAAACGTCATCAGCAAAGGTATTAGCAAGAGCTGTAAATTGTCTTAATCCAAAAGATGGAGAGCCATGTAATGAATGTGATATTTGTAAGGCAGCCTTAGATGGGTCACTTACAGATATTGTGGAAATGGATGCAGCGTCTAATAACAGTGTTGATGACATAAGAGCTATAAGAGATGAGGTCAATTTTTTACCCACTGTTGCTAAATACAGGGTATATATCATAGATGAGGTTCATATGCTTACACCAGGAGCATTTAATGCTTTATTAAAAACTTTGGAAGAACCTCCAAAGCATGTAAAGTTTATTTTAGCTACAACAGAGCCTCAAAAATTACCAGCAACAATATTGTCAAGATGTCAGAGATTTGATTATAAAAAGATTTCTGAACAGGATATTGTAGGAAATTTGAAGAAAATATGTGATGAATGCAAAATAGAATATGCAGAAGATGCTTTGGATTTAATTGCAGAGCTATCTGAGGGAGCAATGAGAGATGCTTTATCTATATTAGAAAGATGTTCCCAAGGAGATGAAAATAGCATAACTAAGGAAAAAGTAAAGGATTTAGTTGGAATACCTAAGCTTGAATATGTAGCAGGAATAGTAAGCTCTATTCTTAATTATGATGTAGAAAAGAGCGTAAATATTTGTAATAGTGTAATATTAGAAGGAAAAGACTTAAGTAATTTCTTGTGGGAAATTATAAAGTATGTTAAGGATTTGATGGTATTAAAAACTGCCAAAACATCTTCTAACATTTACTCAGATGAAGATAAAAAAGTAATGCAAAATTTAGCAGACAATACTAATAAAGATACACTATTAAAAATTATTTACGCACTTTCAGATTTAGAAAGTGAACTAAAATGGTCATCACAGAGAAATATTATTTTTCAAGTAGGAATAATGCGCTTATGTAGTAAAGAAAATATGACTTTGCAAGAAAGAGTAGAAAACTTGGAAAAAAGTATTTCAAGTGGAAAAATAAATATAAAACAGGTGACAGATGTACCAGTAAAAAAAGAGCAACAATCCACAGTTAGTAAACAAAATGTGGAAAAGAATGTCTCAAAACCAAGTACTACAGCAACTAAAGGCGAGGATTTTTGGAAAAATGTTATAAATAAACTTAAAGAAGAAAGAAAAGCAATGCTTTATTCTAATTTAAGTAATACAAAAGCTGTACTTTTAGATGATATGACTGTTGGAATTGAGTTCATGAATGGATTAACTAGTTTTGGAAAGGCTGTTATAGAAAGACCTGAAAATATGAATGAACTTAAAAGATTAATATCTTTAGAATGCAATAAAGATATGAGAGTTAAGATTTTAGAACCAAATGATAAAAAAGACAAAAATGAAGAATCTAAAATTGATTTAGGTATAGATGTAAATTATATAGATGGATAAGGAGGAAATTATTATGGCAAGAGGTGGATTCCCAGGAGGATTCGGTGGAGGTTTCAATATGAACCAACTTATGAAACAAGCAAAAAAGATGCAAGAGGAGATGGAAAAATCTCAAGAAAATTTAGCTAGCCAAACTTTTGAAAGTACAACAGGTGGAGGAGCAGTTTATGCAAAAGTAAATGGAAGTAAAGAATTATTAGAAATAAAAATACAAAAAGACGTAGTTGACCCAGATGATGTAGAAATGTTACAAGATTTAATTTTAACTTGTATTAATGATGCATTGAAAAAGGTAGATGCTGCTCAAGCGCAAGAACTTGGGAAATATAATATACCAGGATTAAGATAATTAGAGGAAGTCGATATGTCGTATTATTCACCATCAATAGAAAAATTAATAGAATCATTTAAGAAGTTACCTAGTATAGGTGAAAAAACAGCTATTAGGCTAGCATTTTATATTTTAAATGCTAGTAATGATGAAGCAAATGAGTTTATAAAGAGTATACAAGATGCAAAAGCAAATTTAAAATTCTGTTCAAAGTGTTTTAATATATCTGATACGGATCCATGTTCAATATGTGCTAACCCATCAAGAGACCAAAGTAAAATTTGTGTTGTGGAAGATGTAAAAGATGTTGTGGCAATGGAAAAAACTCATGAATTTAAAGGATTATATCATGTGTTACATGGCTCAATTTCGCCAATGGATGGCGTTGGACCAGATGATATAAAAATAAAAGAGTTGCTTGCAAGATTAATGGATGGCACTGTAAAAGAAGTTATACTTGCTACGAATCCTAGAGTTGAAGGAGAAGCGACTTCAATGTATATAGCAAAACTAATAAAACCAATGGGAATAAAAGTTACTAGAATAGCACACGGAATTCCAATTGGTGGAGATATTGAATATACAGATGAATTTACTTTAGGAAAAGCATTAGAAGGTAGAGTAGATTTATAAACAAAAAATAAGTTATTTATAGAATACTAATTATAAGATTTAATAATATATGCTTTTTTATTCCAGCTGCGAGGACGCATCTGACGGCTCACTGCGAGTTTCACTCTTCGCTCCCCTTGAATAAAAAAACATATATTATAAATCAATAACATTTAGTAATCAAAATAACTTATTTTTTGTTTTCTAATATAATTTTACATATATCTTCTGTAGAATGTTTTTTGGCCATTAATTTTGAACGTATTTTCATGTGTTTAATTTGTTCTGGATTAGACAAAAGTTCAGATACGGCTTGTTCAGGGTCTTCGGTTTTTCTTATCCAAACAGCTACACCTTTTTTTTCTAAAAATTCAGCATTTTCAACTTCCTGACCAGGGATTGGATTTATTACTACAATAGGAAGTCCAGAAGCTAAACTTTCTGTAATTGTAAGACCTCCTGGTTTGGTTACTACTAAATCAGAAATACTCATAAGTTCAGGAACTTCGTTAGTAAAGCCATAAACTTGTACATTAGGATTGTCTCCAACAAGTTCTGTGAATTTTTCTTGCATTTTAGCGTTTTTACCAGAAATAGCGATTATTTGATATTCGTCATTAATATTATCAATAAAAGCTTTAAGAATTTTTAAAGTTTTATCTTTTCCTAAGCCAAATTCACCACCACCAAAGAAAAGAATCGTTTTTTTATTAATATCTAAATCAAAAGAAGACTTTATTTTTTTTCTATCAAAATGCTCTAAAAATCTATTAGATAAAGGAATACCTGTTGCATGAATCTTAGAAGCTTTAATTCCTTTAGAAATGATATCTTTTTTCATACCTTCATGTGACACAAATATATGGTCTATGTACTCATGTCCTACTAACCATTGGTCATGAGATGCAAAATCAGTCATAACACTGGCTAAAATACAATTTGTCTTTCCTTTACTTTTTAAATATGCTGTCATTTGACTACCAAAAGGATGTGTAGAAATTACTATATCAGGCTTAAACTCTTCAAATAGTTTGTATAATTTTATAGACATAACCTTATTAGCACCGTTACTTATGTGAGACATCGTTCCTTTTTGAGAATGATTGTATATTTCACCCCAAGCCCAAGGTGCTTTTTTAGCCATTTCTTTGTAGGCCAAAGTAGTTATTTTATCTAAACCTTTATTAATATATTTTACACAATCAACTAATTCAGTTTCTACGTCTTCGAAATTTTCATCTAAATATTGCTTTATTGACCTTGCAGCAGAAAGATGTCCTCCACCGTATGCTGCGTAAAAAATTAAAACTTTCATAAATTTTACCTCTAAAATTTTTATAACACATTATATGAAATAAATCAATTGTATATTTTATTAAATTTTGTAAAAAATACAATAAAATACATTTGGGAGGAAAAAATGGGAAAGATAAAAAACAAAGTTTATGATTTTAAGGATAGATTAAGGGATAGAAAAATGCTCACATTAGTAGTTACATTATTTACAATAATTTTAGTGTTGGCAGTTTGGATATATAAAAAACAAAGGGATTATAGAGGATTAGCGGAAAACGGATATAATAATGCTTTTTATCAATTAGTAGAATACGTGAATCGTACAGAGGTACTATTAACAAAAGCTACAATTTCAAATAGTGCTAAACATGGAGCAGAAACTTTAACAAATATATGGAGAGATGCAACACTTGCTCAGAGCTATTTAGCTAGGTTGCCTATAGGTTCACAAGAATTAGAAAATACGCAAAAATTTTTGAATCAAGTCGCAGATTATAGTTATTCACTTGCGAATAAAGCAATTGGAGGAAGTGAGTTATCACAAGAAGATTTAGACAATTTAACTAATTTATCTAATTATAGTAAAGGCTTAAAAGATACATTAAATCAATTAGAAGTTGATTTGTATTCTGGAAATATAAAATGGGGAGAGTTAGAGAAAAAAGGTGGAGAAGCCCTAACTCAAGAAGCAAGTAATCTATCTCAAAATAGCTTTGGAAGCTTAGAAGAAGGATTGCATCAATATACCCGGGCTAATTTATGATGGTGCTTTTTCAGAGCATATGACAAATCCAGACAGAGTTGGATTAACAGGTGACGAAATAGATGAGCAAACTGCGATGAATATAGCTAGAGAATTTATAGGAAATGATAGAATTCAAGAAATATCATCAAATGGACAATCTCAAAATGGAAATATAGAATGCTATAGTT
>CALXVF010000003.1 GCA_944391895.1 uncultured Clostridia bacterium | reverse complement strand
GCCACTTTTGTCAGATGTTGCAATTATTTGTCGGAAAGTAGAATGTTTTTCACACTTTCCACAATTAATCTTGTGTTTGAATTGGTCTTGATTTCATTTTCAATTTTATTACAAGCATGCATTACTGTTGTGTGATCTCTTTTTCCAAAATCAATACCTATTTGAGGTAATGACATTTGAGCAACGTTTCTACATAGGTACATAGCAATTTGTCTTGGAAAAGTTACATCATTAGATCTTTTAGCTCCTCTTAAATCTGCTGGTGAAATGCTAAAGTACTTCCCTACTACATCTTGTATGTATTCTGAAGAAATGACTTTATCTTGTTTTGCAACAATATCATTTATAGCTCGTTCTGTCATTTCCATTGTTATAGGTGTACCTGTCAATGATGCTTTAGCAATTAATTTATTAAGAGTTCCCTCTAATTCTCTAATGTTTGTATCCACCCTTGTTGCAATTGCCGATAAAATTTCATCATCTATAATAATGTTATCTAATTGTGTCTTTTTTCTTAAAATTGCTAATCTTGTTTCAAAATCTGGATTTGATATATCAGCAATTAATCCCCAATCAAATCGTGATTTTAATCTGTCTTCTAAAAGTTCTATATCTTTTGGTGGTTTATCACTTGATAATACAATTTGTTTTCCAGATTCATAAAGAGTATTAAATGTATGGAAAAATTCCTCTTGTGTACTCTTTTTATTTGCAATAAATTGAATATCATCTATTAATAAAACATCAATATTTCTATATTTTTCTCTAAATTTTTCAGTTGCTTGGTCTCTTAAAGCATTTATTAATTGATTTGTAAAAGTTTCAGATGTTACATACAAAATATTAACATTAGGATTATTCATTAATATTTGATTTCCTATTGAATGCATTAAGTGAGTTTTCCCCAGTCCTACTCCCCCATATATGAAAAATGGATTATATTTTGAACCAGGATTATCTGCTACACCCATTGCAGCAGCTTGTGCAAATTTATTATTGCTTCCTACAACAAATGTATCAAAAGTATATTTAGGGTTTAAACCTGAATTTATTAATGATTTATTATTTACCACAGGGGTAATATTATTTACAATCTCATCTTCCTCATCTTTTAATTTTATTGTGACATTACATTTTTTGTTTGTTATAAAGTTAAATGTATTAGTCAACAAAGTTAGATACCTTGATTCAATGGTATCTTTTTGAAATGGGTTTGAAGCAACTAAAACTATTACGTTATTATTAACGCTTTTTAGCTCTAATGGCTGAATCCATGTTTGATATGTAATTACCGTTGTTTCATCTTTTAATAGTTCTTTTGCTTTACTCCATAATTCGTTTAGATTTTCGCTAGACATTTGCTTCAACCCCTTAATTGCAAAATAAAAAAGTTATTTAATATCCACAACTTATGCATAAATTGTGGAAAAGTACTTAAATAACATTTTCTTTAGTATCTTTTTAATCTCATATTTTGCTATAATAATATCAAAAATTGTAATAATTAGTCAAGTAAAAATGGAATAAATTATAAAAAAATTTACCCTATTTCTATTGACATAATTGGCATTTAAGGGTTATAATAGGTATTACGATTGAATTAATATTTTGCAATAGAATTGGAGGTGCAATATAAATGAAAAGAACTTATCAACCAAAAAAGAGACAAGCTCAAAAAGAACATGGATTTATGAAAAGAATGTCTACTAGACAAGGAAGAAATGTATTAAAAGCAAGACGTGCAAAGGGAAGAAAAAAATTAAGTGCGTAAGGCATTTTTTATTGAGGTCACATTGATGGTGACCTTTTTTAAGGTATATGAATATGAAAAGATTAAATACATTAAAATTAAATTATGAATTTAAAAATGTTTTTAATAAAGGTAAATATTATATAGGGAATCAAGTTATAATATACATATTAAAGAACAAATATCAAGATAATAGATTAGGTATAGCTTTAAGCTCTAAGCTTTGTAATGCAGTAAAAAGAAATAGAATAAAAAGAGTTATAAGAGCGGCATACCAGAAAAATATAAATAATTGTATAAAAGGCTATGATATAGTTATTATATGGAATAAGAAAGCAGATATAGAAGACTTATCATATAGTATAATTTTAGAGGATATTAAAAGAATATTTTTAAATTCAGGGCTAAAAAAATGAAAAAATTTCTAATTTGGTTAATTGAAGTTTATCAAAAATGGATATCCCCAGGATTATCATCTAATGGAATCAATTGCAAATTTTATCCTACATGTTCTGAGTACACAAAGCAAGCAATTGAAGAATATGGATGCATAAAAGGGGGATTACTAGGAATAAAAAGAATATTAAAATGTAATCCTTTTTCTAAAGGAGGATATGATCCATTAAAAATGAAGGGAGATAAATAATGGGATTTTTAGCGAATCTTTTTGGCTATCTATTAAACTTTTTGTATACATGGTTACAAAATTATGGATGGGCAATTATATTATTTTCTGTTATTTTACAAGTAGTTTTATTACCACTATCTATAAAACAGCAGAAATCATTGAAAAAATCTGCAAAAATACAACAAGAAATGCAGAAGTTGCAAGTAAAATATAAAAATAATCCAGAACTTTTAAATCAAGAAGTCATGGGATTATATAAGAAAGAGAAAGTTAGTCCTTTTTCAGGATGTCTAAGCTCAATTATACAATTAATATTATTTTTATCAGTATTTTATTTAGTAAGTAGACCTTTAACATATATGAAGAAAGTAGATCCAGCAATTTTGGAAAATTATCAACAAGAAATAACTGAAAGTGGAGAATCTTCATCATATCCAGAAATAAAAATAATAGAAGAAAAAGCTGATGAAGACGAAAATGTATATATTAATATGAATTTCTTGGGATTAGATTTAAGCAAAGTACCAATGCAAAATCTTAGTGATATAAAAGTTTTAATAATTCCAATATTATATGTTATTACAACTTTTGTTAATATCAAAATTATGACGAATTTAAATAAAACTAAAGAACAGAGACAAAAAGAAAAAGAGGAAAAAGAAAAAATCAAGCAAAAGAATGCTCTTACAGACGGAAGCAAAGAAGAATCTGTTGATGAACAACTTCAAAGTATGCAACAGATGACAAACAGTATGAATTATATGATGCCAATTATGTCTATTGCCATTGCTGTAATCGCACCTTTAGGATTATCATTATATTGGCTAGTAAAAAATATATTACAATTATGTGAAAGACTTATACTTAATAAGTTTATGAAAAAAGAGGAGGCATAATTAATGGAAAAAGCAATTATAGTGGAGGGTAAAACTTCAACAGAAGCTATTGAAAAAGGTTTAAAACAATTAAAATGTAGAAGAGAAGATGTAGAAATAAAAGTTTTAGAAAATGAAGAAAAAAGAAGCTTTTTTAGCATATTAGAACCTAGAATAGTAAAAGTTGAAATGACATTAAAAAAAGGGAAGAAAGAAGTAAGAAAAGAAAAAGAAGATAATGTAACTCCAGAAGATATAGAAAAATGTGAAGAAAATATTGAAAAATTCTTAAATAATTTCGTAAATCAAATTAAAGATTTAGAATATGTTATATCAAAGGAAAATAAATCAATTAATATCGAAATAAAAGGAAATAATTCTTCAAAATTAATTGGATATAGAGGAGAAACTATAAAAGCTTTACAAACCATAATATCAGCTATAGGAAATAAAAATGTAGTAAATAGAGTTAAGGTTTTAGTTGATGTAGGTGGATATAAAGAAAAAAGAGAAGAAACATTAAAAGAATTAGCAAAAAAATTAGAAAAAACAGTAAAAAGAAATGGTAAAAAAATTGTTTTAGAACCTATGTCATCTTATGAAAGAAAGATTTTACATACGGAACTACAGAATAGCGATTATGTAACAACATATAGTATAGGTGAAGAACCTAGAAGAAGAATAGTAATAGATAAAAAACAATAAAAAAATATCGAAGTCAAAGTTCGAGATTTAGTTTAGAAATAAACAATCTTACTTTGACTTTTTATTAATATTAAATAAATAAAAAATAAAATAAAAATAATTAAAATAAAAATAATTAAAATAAAAATAAATTAAAATAAAAATAATTAAAATAAAAATAATTAAAAATAAAAATAAATAAAAAATAAAAATAATTAAAATAAATTAAAATAAAAAATAATTAAAATAAAAAATAATTAAAATAAAAAATAATTAAAATAAAAAATAAATTAAAATAAAAAAATAAATAAAAATAATTAAAAATAAAAATAATAAAAAAATTAAAAATAAAAATAATTAAAATAATAAAAATAAAAAATAATTAAAAATAAAAACAATTAAAAAAAATAATAAAAAATAAAAATAAATTAAAATAAAAAATAATAAAATAAAAAAATAGAAATAAATAATAAAAATTTTGATAAAATTCGTCTCACGAGAATCAAAAATAAGACATTTTTATATTTAAAACATATACTTTTATATTAAAAACATTAAAATTTAAATATGACGATTTTAAAAGCAAATAATAAAAATGAAAAAAGGAGTGTCAAATGGAAAATACAATTGCGGCAATTTCAACTAGCACCGGAAATGGTGGAATAGGAATTATAAGATTATCAGGAAAAAATACATTTAATATTATAGAAAAAATATTTAGACCAAAAAATAAAAGTAATGAAATAAAAGGATACAGTATTAAATATGGAAATATTATTAATCCAAAAAATAATGAAATAATAGATGAAGTATTAGTATCATATTTTGTTTCGCCAAAAAGTTATACTACAGAAGATATGTGTGAAATTAATTCACATGGAGGAATGATTGTTGAAAAAAGAATATTAGAAATATGTTTAGAAAATGGTGCAGAGCTTGCTAGTCCAGGAGAATTTACTAAAAGAGCATTTTTAAATGGAAGAATAGATTTATCTCAAGCAGAAAGTATAATAGACTTAATAAACTCTAAGTCTGAAATGGAAGCAAAAGAGTCAATAAATCAATTAGAAGGATACTTATCTACTAAAATAAAAGAAATAGAGCAAGAAATGCTAGATATAATGGTAAATATTGAAGTTACAATAGATTATCCAGAGTATGATGTAGAAGAAGTTACTAATGTGGAAGCACTGGAACATCTAAAAAAGATAAAAGGACTATTAGAAAAATTAGAAGGCTCATTTGAAAAAGGAAAAATACTTAGAAATGGAATAAAAACAGTTATTTTAGGTAAGCCAAATGCTGGAAAATCATCACTTTTAAATTTGATGTTAAAAGAAGATAGAGCCATTGTAAGTGATATTGAAGGTACAACAAGAGATAGCATTGAGGAATATATAAATATTAATGGAATTGCTTTAAAACTAATAGATACAGCAGGGATTAGAGAAACTGATAATGTAATAGAAAAATTAGGAATTGAAAAAAGCATGAAATTAGCCGATTCAGCAGATTTAATTATTGCTATTTTTGATAATTCTAGAGAACTAGATGAGAATGATAGAAAGATTTTAGATTTTATTAAGGATAAAAAGGCAATTATAATACTAAACAAAGTTGACATAAATCTGAATAATGAGTATAATGAAAAAGAAATTTCAAATTTATGTAAACCTACAATTAAATTATCTGCTAAATTTGGAAATGGATTAGATGAATTATATGAAGAAATACTAAAATTATTTCAATTTAATGAAATATCTAATAATAATGAATTGTTAATAACTAATGAAAGGCATAAAACACAGATAAGAAAGGCGAAAGAAAATATTGAAAAGGCTATGGAGACTATAGAATCTTTAATGCCGGTGGATATAATAAGTATTCATATAAAAGAGGCTTTAAGTGATTTAGGAGAGATTACTGGAGAAAATGTTTCACAGAATATTATTGATGAAATTTTCTCGAAATTTTGTTTGGGAAAATAGAAAAAAGTTGACGAAATTTCTAAGCAAACATATAAGACGAAAGCCTTGGGTAACTAGAGAAATTTGGAAAAGTAATTTTAAAGTTTCTTTGAAAAATAGGAGAAAATTAAAATCTGAGTTTTGAAATAAAAAAGTTTGTGTTTCATACTTACCAAGGGTGTCCCTTTTGGTTGACAGTGTGTCACATGTGGAAGATGTGGATAGTATAATTTAAAATAAATAAGAAAAAGAAAACGGAGGAATATATGAATTATTTTGCAGGAGATTATGATGTTGCAGTTATTGGTGCAGGTCATGCTGGATGTGAAGCTGGGCTTGCTTGTGCTAGAATGGGAATGAAAACTTTAGTATTTTCTATCAGCTTGGAGGCAGTGGCTAATATGCCTTGTAATCCTCATATTGGAGGAAGTTCTAAAGGGCATATTGTAAGAGAAATTGACTGCTTGGGTGGAGAAATGGGAAAAAATATAGATAAAACTTATGTACAGCTTAAGATGCTTAACACTTCAAAAGGACCAGCAGTATATTCATTAAGAGCACAAGCAGATAGAAAAAAATATCAAGCAGAAATGAAGAAAACATTAGAAAAACAAGAGAATTTATATTTGAAACAAGCTGAGATAGTAAATATTAATGTTGAAAAAGATGCAGTTAAATGGGTTGAAACAAACGTTGGAGCTATATATAATGTAAAATCAGTTATTTTAGCAACAGGAACATATTTAAAAGGTACAATACATATAGGAGAAACACATTATTCTAGTGGCCCAGATGGAGTTGCTGCTTCTGAAAAATTATCAGATGTACTAAATAATTTAGGAATTAAGATTAATAGATTTAAAACTGGAACTCCAGCTAGAGTAAATAGAAGAAGTCTAGATTTTTCTAAGATGGAGATACAAAAAGGAGATCCTAATACAGAATTATTTTCTATGGATGATGAAAATAGCGTTGATAAAGAGCAAATGGATTGTTATTTAACATATACAAATGCTAAAACTCATGAAATTATTCGTGAAAATTTAAGTAGATCACCATTATATTCAGGAAAAATACATGGTACAGGACCTAGATATTGTCCTTCAATAGAAGATAAAGTTGTAAGATTTGCCGATAAAGAAAGACATCAAATTTTTATTGAACCAGTAGGAAGAGATACTGATGAAATGTATGTTCAAGGAATGAGCTCATCTTTACCAGAAGACGTGCAAATAGCGATGTATAGGACTGTTCCAGGTATGGAAAATGTTGAATTTACTAGACCAGCATATGCGATAGAGTATGATTGTATAGATCCACAAGAATTAAAATTATCTTTGGAACATAAAAGAATTAAAGGTATGTTTTTTGCCGGTCAAATAAATGGTACATCTGGATACGAAGAAGCTGCAGCACAAGGCCTTATTGCCGGAATTAATGCATCTTTAGAGATAAAAGGAGAAGAGCCAATTATACTAGATAGATCACAAGCATATATTGGAGTTTTAATTGATGATATTGTAACAAAAGGAACTAATGAACCATATAGAATGATGACTTCTAGAGCAGAATATAGATTACTTTTAAGGCAAGATAATGCAGATTTAAGGCTATGTGATATTGGACATAGAGTAGGTCTAATATCTGATAAGAGATATAATAAATTTTTAATAAAAAAGCAAAATATTGAAAAAGAAATAGAAAGACTTAAAAATACTATAATTAAGCCAACTAAAGAAGTTAATGATTTCTTATTGAAATTTAATACAAGTCCGCTTACTACAGGTATAAAACTATCTGATTTACTAAAGAGACCGGAATTAGACTATGCTAAATTAGCTGAAATAGATAGTGAAAGACCAATACTTTCAAAAAGAGAAGCAGAAGAGGTAGGAATTCAAGTAAAGTATGCAGGATACATTAACTTAGAAAAAGAACAAGTTGAAAAATTTAAGAAGTTAGAGTATAAAAAATTACCAGAAAATATTGACTATGAAGATATTAAAGGATTAAGATTAGAGGCAAGACAGAAATTAAATAAAGTAAAGCCAGCTTCTGTAGGTCAAGCTTCAAGGATTTCTGGGGTTTCACCAGCAGATATATCAGTATTATTAATTTACTTAGAAACTATGAATAGGAGATAATTTATGGATTTTAATAAAAAACTTGAGGAAAAATTAAAACTAATAGATATAAATATTAGTGAAACAGAAATAGAGAATTTCAAAATATATATGGAATTGCTTTTAGAATGGAATGAAAAAATAAACTTAACAGCTATAACTAATGAAGATGATATGATTTTGAAGCATTTTATAGATTCTCTTACAATTAAAAAGTACATGTCAGAAAATGAAAAGATAATTGATATTGGGACTGGAGCTGGATTTCCAGGTATACCACTAGCTATAATGAATAAAAATAATGAAATTACTCTTATGGATTCATTAAATAAAAGAATTGTATTTTTAAATGATGTAATAGATAAATTGAAATTAACTAATGTTAAGGCAATCCATAGTAGAGCAGAAGAATTAGCGAGAAATAAGACTTATAGAGAAAAATATGATGTCGCTGTTTCAAGAGCGGTTGCTAACTTAAGTACATTAGTAGAATATATGTTACCATTTGTTTCAGTAGGTGGAAAATCTATTTGTATGAAAGGTCCTAATATAGAAGAAGAACTAAAAAATGCAAAAAATGCAATAAAGGAATTAGGAGGAGAAATTATAAAAATAGAGAATTTTAAATTGCCAGAGTCAGATAATGAAAGAAACATAGTAATTATCAAGAAAATCAAGGAAACTAGCAGTAAATATCCTAGAAAATCAGGGACTCCAAGCAAAGAACCGATAAAGTAGAAAAATGAAAAAAATGATAGAAAAATGTAATATATTTATTGACATATTACATTTTTTTTTATATCATATAACGAGAAATGGAGGGACAGAATTGGGAAAAATTATTTCAGTTGCAAATCAAAAGGGTGGTGTTGGAAAGACTACAACCACAATAAATGTAAGCGCTATGCTTGCTAAGAAAAATAAGAAAGTACTTCTAGTAGATGCTGACCCACAAGGAAATGCTACTAGTGGATTAGGATTAGGAAAAGATAGCGAATTTTCGACATATGATGTTTTGATTAATGAGGTTGAAATTCCTAATACTATACAGAAAATAAAGCTTAAAAATCTAGATGTTTGCCCTGCGAACATGAGTTTGGCTGGAGCAGAGGTAGAGCTTGTATCTGCAGTAGGCAGAGAATACAGATTTAAAGATAAATTAGACAAAGTAAAAGATTATTATGATTATATTTTTATAGATTGTCCTCCATCATTAGGATTGATTACACTTAATGCATTAAGTGCTTCAGATAGTGTATTAATTCCTGTACAGTGTGAATATTTTGCTCTTGAAGGTGTAGGAGAGCTTTTAAAAACTATTGAACTTGTAAGAAAATACTATAATCGTAATTTGACGATTGAGGGAGCAGTACTTACAATGTATGATGCAAGAACGAATCTATCTAATCAAGTAGTAAAAGAAGTAAATAAATATTTTGAAAATAGAGTATTTGAAACAGTTATACCAAGAAATGTTAGATTAAGTGAGGCTCCTAGCTATGGTTTACCAATCGTTTTATATGACCCTATGTCAAAAGGTGCAAGAAGTTACGAAAAATTAGTTAAAGAAATTATAAAAAAGAATAAATAAACGAAAGGATGATGACAAATGGCAAAGAGTTCAGGTTTAGGAAAGGGATTAGATGCTTTATTTGCAGAAAGTTCAGTCCTAAAAGATATGAAACAAGCAGAAAATAAAGAAGAATTAATAAAAAATATAAAATTAGTTGAGATAGAGCCTAATGTAAATCAAGCAAGAAAAAAATTTGATGAAGAATCATTGCAAGAATTAGCGCAATCTATAAAAACATATGGTGTTATACAACCAATTATAGTTGAAAGTAAAAATGGATTTTATAGAATAATAGCTGGTGAAAGAAGATGGAGAGCTGCAAAAATAGCAGGTCTTGAAGAAATACCAAGTATTATTAGAAATGAAGATGAACAAAGAAATAAAGAAATTTCTTTAATAGAAAATATTCAAAGAGAAAACTTAAATCCAATTGAAAAAGCTTTAGGATATAAAGAATTAATTGACAATTATAACTTAAGACAACAAGATTTGGCAGATAAATTAGGAGTAAGTAGATCGAATATAACTAATACTCTTAGAATACTAAATTTAGATAAAAGAGTAATAGAACTTGCAGTTGAGGGTCAATTAACAGAAAGTCATTGTAGGTCTTTACTTGCTATTGAAAACCCAGAAAAACAATATGCAGCAGCACTTAGAATAATAGAGCAAGGACAAAGTGTTAGAGATATAGAAAGAACTGTAAAAAATAAAAGAAATTTAGCTAAGAAAAATGCAAGATATGAAGCAGTATATAGAGATATAGAAGATAGTTTTCAACACTTTTTTGGAACAAAAGTAAAAGTAGCAGCAAAAGCTAATAGTGGAAGGATTGTTATACAATATTCATCAAATGACGAATTAGAAAGATTATTAGATTTAATTAAAAGTAATGAATAGTGGAGGTTTGACATGGAAGATATTTACTTAATAATCTTTTCTATTCTCTCTCTTCTAATTTCCATAATTAGCATATATATATCAATTAAAATATATAAAAAATATGAATTAAATATGAAAAAACTCGGAAATGGCGAGAATTTTGCAGAAATGATTAAAGATTATGTTTCGCAAGTGGAAAAGCTAAATAAAAGAGATGATCAAATAATTGAAGTTTGTAATAATATAAATAATGAATTATCTCATTGCATAAAAAAAGTGGGACTTTATCGATATGATGCTTTTGGAAACACGAATAATAAATTGAGTTTTGCACTTGCATTGTTAGATAAAGAAAATAATGGAGTAATTATTAATTCAATTTATGGACAAGATAGTTCTAATGTTTATTCAAAACCAATAGCAAAAGGAACTTCAAAATACAATTTATCTGATGAAGAGAAGGAAGCTCTAAATCAAGCAATGGAAAATAGATAGAAAAATACATAAATTTTTTAAAAAGGCAGTTTTTTTATTATTCCCTAAATTTAATATTTATTTTTTAGATATCAATTCATTAAGAATTGATATTTTTTTTAGAAAGGAGAGACGTTATGGAACAGAAGAAATTACTGTTAGACGTGAATGAAAAACCTACAAAGGGGAAATGGATAATATTAGCCCTCCAGCACGTTTTTGCAATGTTTGGAGCAACAATATTAGTACCAATAATGGTAAATACTTCAGCCGGTGAAATAGTATTAACAATACCAGTTGCATTAGTTACATCTGGAATTGGTACATTGATTTATATTTTATGTACAAAAATCCATTTTATAGGGAAGAATTGGATTAATAAATTATTACCTCCTATCGTTATAGGACCAATGATTATGATAATAGGTTTAAGCTTAGCTCCAAGCGCAATTTCACAAATAGGATTAGGAACCGGAGAACAATTTGACGTAAGAACTGTATTTGTTGCTTTAATTACTTTTTTAGTTACAGCAATAATTATGGTAAGAGGCAAAAGATGGGTTATTAACTATGATACCTAATGCGAAAATTGGACATATTGGTTTATATAGGAATGAGGAAACTTTAGAGCCGGTTCAATATTATTATAAAATGCCTAAAAATATTAAGGATAAGGAAGTTATAATATTAGACCCAATGCTTGCAACAGGTGGTTCTGCTAGTGATACAATTAATATGCTAAAAAAAGATGGTGTGAAAAAAATTAAGTTTTTGTGCATAATAGCAGCACCAGAAGGAATAGAAAGATTACGAAAAGAACATCCGGAAGTTCATATTTTTACAGCTTGTATAGATAAAGAATTAAATGATAAAGGATATATAGTGCCTGGTCTAGGAGATGCAGGAGATAGAATATTTGGAACAAAATAGGAAGTTGAGAAATTCGGAAATTTCTATTGACATATTGGACCAAAATGTGGTATTATAAATACTGTTACAGAAATAGTAACAGTATAATGGAGAGGTGGTCGAGTTGGTTTATGGCACCAGTCTTGAAAATTGGCGTAGGTTTGTAGCCTACCGTGGGTTCGAATCCCACCCTCTCCGCCATTTTTTTATATAAAAAATTATGGAGATGTACCCAAGTGGTTGAAGGGGGCAGTTTGCTAAACTGCTAGGGTTCGTTTAGGGCCGCGGAGGTTCAAATCCTCTCATCTCCGCCAATGAAAACGCTTAAGTAATTTACTTATAGCGTTTTTATTTCCTAAAAATTTATATGAGAGAGGAAAAACGTGAATATAAAACGAAAAATACTTACAAGAGCGATGGGACTTTCTGAAAAAGATATGAATCATTTTTACCAAGCTCTGGAACAATTAAGAAAAAATATAGCAAGGATAAAAGAAAGTAACAAGGGTTTAACAGCAAATCAATGTATTAACTCATTGTATAGAAATTTTATAGAAGTATTGAGCGAATCTCAAAACCTAGATAATGTGGATTTTTATAGATTTTTTGCATTAGAAAAAGTATTAAAACCAAAAAAAACAGATGAAATTTTATTAAAAGCAATACATGAAAAAATATATTGTGATGATTCTGAAAATTTTTTTAATGGTAATCAAGAGAATGATGTAAAATCAATTTTAAGAGAATATTTTGATATATATTATAAATATAGATTAGTAAGGCTGCAAGAAGAGAGCTCTAAAGATCCAAAAAATTTAAAGTTAAAAAATGAAATAATGGACGTATATGCAGAAATGCAAAGAGTAAAAAATGGGGATCTTTCAATTTATGATGAAAATAAATTTATTAGAGAGCAAAAAGATTTCTTAACTAAACTACATAAAAGATATAAGGGAATACTAACAAATGGATTAGTAGAAGGTTTAGTAGTAAAATTACAATTATTGCATGATATGGGGCGATTTGATGAGTATACAAAGCAATATAATAAATTATTAGATAGAATTTCTCTTTCTTCAATATTTAGAGTGAGCGAGCCGGAAGAAATCTTTAAAAAACTTATTAATAAACAAAACTTAGATAGACTGCCAGTTTCAGATTTGCTAGCTCTAAATGCGTTTTGGACTAACAGATTAACTAAAGAGGTAGAAAGATTAAATGAGGCAGTTTATGTTTTAACTAAGACTGATCAAATGGATATGTTTTTTAATGGTAAAGAAGAACTTGGAACATTAGCTATAAGGTCAGGTTTAGCGGAATATAGAACTATCACCTCTTGCTTAACTGATTACAAATTAAAGAAAAAAGACAATATGCAAGATGTGGTAACATTAAATGACGAAAGATTTGCTCAAGTTGATGTAAAATTAGAAGAAATATTTAGCGAAGAAGAAATAAAAGAATATGGAAAAAAGAAATTAGATTTTATTTTAAGTTCAGTTTTAACATTAAACAATTTCTCACAACTTTTATATGATCAAAAAGATATGATGATAGAAAATATGGTAACATATTTATTAAGCTCAGATAATTACTTCAATGCAGGATATGTAGAAGAAGATAATAGAAAAAGCTCTAAATCATTAATTGGCGTGGATTTAAGAGGATTTAATGCACCAATATTATTACATTATCATAAAGATAAATTAAAAGAATTAGTTAGAAATGTTACAGGAGGAACTGTAATGCCAGTATATCGAGGAATAAAAGATTTAAAAATAGATTCTGTTCAAAATGAAAATGATTGGATATCAACTAATTTACTTTTTCCAATAAGTAAGGAGCAAAAATTAAAATTAGCTCAAAGGTCAGAAATCCTTGGAACAGCTGACACCAATAATAGATTTGTAAAACATATTTTATGGATGTATCAACCTAAAAAAGAATTACCAAGAGACATATGGGAAGAGAGCAGAGAAATAGATTTAGAAAGTGGGAAAATAAATTTTTTAAGTTCTTCAAGAAAACAAGAAAAATAGGAAGATTTAATTCTTCCTATTTTATATGTTTTATACCTAAATCTTTTAATCTATCTTCTATTTTTCTTTTAAACATATATCCATTAAGATTTTGAATATATATAGAATACATATTAGCTCTATTAGCTCCCCATATGTCAGATAGTCTATTATTACCTATAACAGCTATTTCTTCTGGTTTAAGATTCATTTTCTTTGCCATATCTAGAAATGGCTTTTTTAAAGGTTTACATGCAAATTTTTTTGTAGTAGGTATATTAAGTACTTTTAATATAGTTTTACTAACATATGGGTTGTTACTTAATAAAGATAGTTTTAATCCTTTAGAATGGGCTTTTTTTAGGAAATTTAATGTATCAATAGATACAGTCTTGTTTCTACGTAATGTACCGTCAAAATCGAAAATAAGCCCTTTAATGTGTATGTCATTTATTAAATAATCTAAACTTATATCAAATATATTACTATAACTTTCTCTAGGCATTAAATTTCCCATAAAATTCCCCTCTTACTTATTTGTCTTTACTTTATCGTTACTACTTGTATTTTCCTTTGCAATCGCTTTCTTTTCATTTTCTTGCATTTTTAAATTATCTTTTGCAACAGCCATTAATAGTTTTATTCTGTTTGTTTGGTTAGCTTCACTTGCTCCTGGGTCATAATCAATAGGAGAAATATTTGCTTCTGGATATGTATCTCTGATTGTTTTTATAACTCCTTTTCCAACTACATGGTTAGGTAGACAAGCAAATGGTTGTACACAGACGATATTTGGTATTCCATGTTCAATATATTCTACCATTTCTGCTGTTAAGAACCAACCTTCACCAGTTTGATTTCCAATAGAAAGGATATCTCTTACATTTTCTTCTAACTTAAATATGTCACATGGTTGTAAATATCCTTTTTTAGAATTAGCTAATGCAATTCTTTCATCTTTTTCTAGAATATCAATTAATTTAATAGCTAATTTGAATATTTTAGCTTTTCCAGAATCTATTTTGATTAATTGATTAAATGTAATTTTATGTGTAGCTATAAATTTTATAAATCCCATAAAATCTGGAAGTATTACTTCAGCACCTTCTGCCTCTAATTTATCTGCCACATAGTTATTTCCAAATGGCTGATATTTTATTAGTACTTCTCCAACAATACCTACCTTAGGTTTCTTAATAGAAGTATCTAATTCAATTTTTTCAAAATCTTCTACCATATCATAAATATTTTGCTTAAATTCTTTCATAGTAGATTTAGCAACTAGAGTTTTGCACTTTTCCATCCATTTATCAAATAACTTTTGTGTTTCGCCTTTATTTATCTCATAAGCTCTATTTTTAGTAAGCATTTTTTGTAGTAAATCTCCATAAATAACACATTTTATTAAGTTTTCCACTAATTTTGGTGTTATCTTAAATCCAGGCATTTTTTCTAGTCCAACTACGTTGAAAGATATAACTGGTACATTTGGAAATCCAGCGTCTTTTAATGCTTTTCTTATAAATCCAATGTAGTTTGTAGCTCTACATCCACCACCAGTTTGAGACATAATTAATGCAGTTTTATTTACATCATACTCCCCAGATTCTAATGCTTCTATCATTTGACCTGTAGTTAGTATTGATGGATAGCAAGCGTCGTTATTTACATATTTTAATCCAACTTCAACTGTATGTGGTGTGCATTCTCGAAGTAGATGAACATTATATCCACAAGATTTAACAGCTGATTCTAATAATTCAAAATGAATTGGTGCCATTTGTGGTATTAATATTGTGTAATCTTTACGCATATCTTTTGTAAAGATTTTCTTGTCTATTTCATAATTACCATTATTATTTTCACTTTTCTTTCTATCTATTCTTTTATTCATACTAGCTAGAAGAGAACGAATACGAATTCTAACAGCACCCAAATTATTAACTTCGTCAATTTTTATTAAAGTATACATTTTATCATAGCTTGATAAAATTTCTTCTACTTGGTCTGTTGTTACAGCATCTACACCACATCCAAAAGAATTCAATTGTACTAATTCTAGGTTGTCGTGTTTTCCAACAAAGTCTGCTGCAGCATATAATCTTGCATGATATACCCATTGGTCTACAACTCTTATTGGTCTTTTTACTTCTGTTTGATTAGAAATGCTATCTTCAGAAAGTACACATAAGCCAAGACTTGTAATTAATGTATCAATACCATGGTTTATTTCTGGGTCTACATGATATGGTCTTCCAGAAAGTACAATACCATGAACATTATTTTCTTCCATGTATTCTAAAGCTTCTACACCTTTTTTATGTACATCATCTTTAAATGCTTGATATTCATTTTCCGCATCTTTAGCTGCTTGTAATAATTCTTTTTTAGTGAAATTGTACTCTTCAAATTCAGGAAGAGACATTATTGTTTCTACCAATTTCTTTGGCTCAAATGGTAAAAATGGATTTAAGAATTTGATTCCCTTTTCTTTTATTTCTGGAATATTATTTTTCAATACTTCAGAATAAGATATTACTATAGGGCAATTATAATGATTTTCTGCTTTTTCATACTCTTTTCTTGAGAAAGGTACACAAGGATAGAATATTGTTTTTATTCCTTGATTAATTAAGCTTATAATATGTCCATGAGATAATTTGGCTGGATAGCAAACTGACTCTGAAGGCATTGATTCCATACCTTTTTCATATGTCTTTCTGTTACTTTTTTCAGATAGTACAACTCTAAATCCTAACTTTGTAAAGAAAGTAAACCAGAAAGGATAGTCTTCATACATATTTAAAACTCTAGGTATTCCAATTGTTCCACGTTTAGCTTCTTTTTCATCCAATGGTGTATAACCAAAAAGTCTCTCAAATTTATATTTATATAGATTTGGTAAATCTTTTTTACCAGTTACAATTCCTTCACCTTTTTCACATCTATTTCCAGAAATATGTCTTTGACCATTATTAAATTTATTTACTGTAAGTAGACAATGATTTTCACATCCATTACATCTTATATGTGATGTTTCAATTTTTAAGCTATCAATATCTTTTTCTTTAGATATTGTTGATGTATATTCCATATCTAAATTAGCTTCATATTGTTTTCTAGCTAATATGGCAACACCATAAGCACCCATAAGTCCAGCAATATCTGGTCTGATAACATTTTTACCAACTATAAGCTCAAATGCACGAAGAACAGCATCATTGTAGAATGTACCACCTTGTACAACAATGTGTTTACCAAGAGAATTTACATCTCTAATTTTCATAACTTTTTGAATAGCATTTTTTATTACTGAATATGAAAGTCCTGCTGATATATCTCCAACTGTTGAACCTTCTTTTTGAGCTTGTTTAATTTTTGAGTTCATAAATACTGTACATCTTGAACCTAAATCAACAGGATTTCGTGATTCTAAAGCAGCTTTTACAAAATCTTCTATTGATAAATTTAAGCTTTTAGCAAAAGTTTCAATAAAAGATCCACAACCTGAAGAACAAGCTTCATTTAACATTATATTATTAATAGTGCCATCTTTTATTTTAATGTATTTCATATCTTGTCCACCGATGTCGACAATACTTGTAACATCTGGTAAGAATCTTTGTGCTGCTGTGTAATGGGCAATTGTTTCAATTTCATTTAAATCAACATTTAAGGCAGTTTGTATAAGTTTTTCACCATAACCTGTAACTCCACTATATCTAATAGTTGCAGTTTCAGGAATAACCTTATATAAATCTTTTAGCATTTTCATAACGCTTTTTAAAGGATTTCCTTCATTGCTACGATATAGAGAATATAAAAGTCTGTCTTCTTTATCTGTTACAACTAATTTAGTAGTTGTAGAACCAGCATCTATTCCTATAAAACAATCTCCACTAAAATTTTTTAAATCTCCTTTTACAACCTTATCTTTATCATGTCTTTCTTTAAACTCTTTGTAATCCTCATCTGTTACAAAAAGAGGGTTAAGTGGTGTTGAAGTTGTATCATGTGAAGCTTTTAACATTTCAATTTTAGCTTTTAGTTTTTCATTAGAAACAGGTTTATTTTCTAATGAATCAATAGCTGCTCCTTTTGCGACTAAAAGGTGAGCATCTTCTGGTATTATTGTTTGTTCTGGTGTTAAATGTAATGTTTCTATAAATCTTTGTCTTAATTCAGATAGATAATTTAAAGGTCCTCCTAAAAATGCTACATTTCCTCTAATTGGTCTACCACATGCAAGACCACTAATTGTTTGATTTACAACTGCTTGAAAAATAGAAGCAGCAATATCTTCTTTGTCTGCACCTTCATTTAATAGTGGTTGAACATCAGTTTTTGCAAAAACTCCACATCTTGAAGCTATTGGATAAATCATTTTATGATTTTTAGCAAGTTCATTTAATCCACTAGAATCTGTATTTAATAGCGAAGCCATTTGGTCAATAAATGCACCTGTACCACCAGCACATGTACCATTCATTCTTTGTTCAATAGATTTACCGAAATAAACTATTTTTGCGTCTTCTCCTCCAAGCTCGATTACAACATCAGTTTTTGGTATGTATTTTTCAACAGACCTTTTACATGCAACAACTTCTTGAATAAAAGGTAAGTCTAAAAATCTGGCAGCTGACATTGCACCTGAACCAGTTAATGCTATTGTATATTGACAATCTTTATAATCTTCTGCAAGTTTGTCTAAAACTTGGCATACAGTATTTTTTGTATCTGAAAAATGTCTTTGGTAATTTTCGTATATAATATTTAGGTCTTCATCCATGACTACAATCTTTACAGTTGTAGAACCTACATCAAGACCAACATGTAATATTTTGTTCATTCCTTTTCTCCTTTTAAGACATAAAATCTCTACTATATTGTATATTTAAAAGCTCAATTTGTCAATAAAATTAGGTAGTTAATCATTGCCAATTTATCGTAAAAAATGTTATAAATTAAAAACATGTCTCATATTATTTCACAGGGAGGATAATATGAAGAAGAAAGTAATTTTTAGAACAATTTTAATTGTGGGTGTAATCCTAATATTAGCAATACTTATATTTTTGAATTTTTCCACAGAAGTAGTAGAAAATGTGGAAAACGAAACGGAAATTGAGCCAGAACAAGAAATTTCAGAAGAACAAATGAGACAAACATCACTAACTTTATATTTTGAGGATAAAGAGAGTTTAGAATTAGTAAAGGAAGAAAGAAAAGTGGATGCCAAAAACTTGTTAGACAATCCATATATGTATATTGTAAACTTATTAATTAATGGCACAGAAGAAGAAAACTTGCAAAATCCAATACCAAAAGGGACTAAGGTAAATAAAGTAGAACTTAAGGGTGATTGTGCATATGTTGATTTATCTGGAGAATTTTTAAATAGTAGTGGAATGAATCCAATATATTCAATTGTAAATTCTCTTACTGAGCTTAAGGAAGTAAATAGTGTAAAAATTTTAATAGATGGAAAAGAACAAGAAAATATGAAAGAAGCTTTTGTTAGAAAATAGTTGGTTTTTGGTGAAGTTTATGATATACTTTAGTTATTATGGAAAGAATAGATGATTTACAATATAAAGGATTAAAAATAATACAAAATACCGATGGTTTCTGTTTTGGAGTAGATAGTGTATTACTTACAGAATTTGCAAAAGATATGAAGAAAAATAAAACAATAGTAGATTTAGGTACAGGAACAGGAATCATAGGTATTTTATTGAGCAAAAAGGTAGAAGCTTCAAAAGTAATAGGAATTGAAATTCAAAAAGATGTAGCAGAAATGGCTTCAAGAAGTGTGGAATTAAATAATCTTCAAAATACTATGCAAATTTTAAATGAAGATGTAAAAAACTTGAGTTTAGAAAAAAATTCTTTTGATTATGTAGTGACTAATCCACCATATAAAAAAGTAGGAACAGGCATTATAAATAAAGAAGATAAGCAAATAATTTCAAGACATGAAACAACTGTGAATTTAGATGAATGGATAAAAGTAGCGAGTAATCTTTTGAAAGATAATGGAGCCATATATATGGTTCATAGACCTGAAAGACTAAATGAGATAATAGAAAATTTGAGAAAATATAGATTAGAGCCTAAGAGAATTAGATTTGTATATCCAAAAATAAGTAAAGATGCAAATCTGGTTTTAATAAAGGCAGTGAAATACGCTAATTCATTTTTAAAAGTGGAAAAACCACTTATTATATATAATGAAGATGGAAGTTACACAGATGAGATTTTAAAAATATATGAAGAGGGAAAATAAATGGAAAAAGGAATATTATATTTAGTTGCAACACCAATTGGAAATTTAGAAGATATAACATTAAGAGCCATTAGAATTTTGAAAGAGGTTGATTTAATTGCTGCAGAAGATACAAGACAAACTTTAAAATTATTAAACCACTTAGAAATCTCAAAACCTTTAATTAGTTATCATAGACATAATGAAGAAGTTAGAAAAGACATATTAATTGAAAAACTATTAGAAGGAAAAAATGTTGCTATTGTAACAGATGCTGGAACTCCTGCTATATCTGACCCAGGGGAAGAAATTGTAAAAGAGGCTATAGAAAATGATATTAAAATTGTACCTATACCTGGTGCATGTGCTTTGATAAATGCATTAATAGCTTCAGGATTAGATACAAAAGAATTTTCATTTTATGCTTTCTTACCATTAAATAAAAAACTAAGAAATAATAAATTTGAAGAGATAAAAAAAGATGGAAAAACAGCTATAATATATGAAGCACCACATAAGCTAATAACTACTTTAGAAGATATTTTGAAAAACTTGGGAGACAGAAAAATTGTACTAGCTAAAGAACTGACAAAGATTCATGAAACTTTTTTAAGAGGTAAAGTTTCTGAAATATTAGAAGAATTAAAAAAGAATATGCCAAAAGGCGAATATATTATATTGGTGCAAGGAGAAAAATTACAAGAAGAAAATTCTTTAAATAATTTATCCTTACAAGAACATTATAATTATTATGAAAATTTAGGTCTTGAAAAAAAAGAAATAATAAAGAAGATTGCTAAAGATAGAAATGTTAGTAAAAATGAAATATATCAAAAATTCATATAAAAAAGTCTACTTCTGTAGTAGACTTTTTTTATGTATTTATACAGATTATAAGTTTTTCATTTCACCTAAACATTTTTCACAAACATTTTTTCCTTTGTAAGAAACGACGTTTCTTGAACTTCCACAAAATACACAATCAGGTTGGTATTTTCTTAGTACGATAGATGTTCCTTCAACATATATTTCTAGTGAATCATTATTTGATATGCCTAGTTTATTTCTCATTTCCATTGGTATTACAAATCTTCCAAGCTCGTCAATTTTTCTAATTATTCCAGTTGATTTCATATATTTATCCCTCCCAATTTGATTTTTCGGCAATATTGTATC
>CALXVF010000002.1 GCA_944391895.1 uncultured Clostridia bacterium | reverse complement strand
CCACAACTAGAGCCTCTATCTCCTTCTGAAGAATATTACTTTAGTTTAATTTTGAGGCACTCTCTTGGAAATGAAATATCTATGTCGGTATTCCAGTCTAGAGTTTCAAATGATTATGAAAATACTACTTCTTTTGTAAAAAACATTCAAAACTCTATTACTAATATAGGTATATCTCAAGGATATTTCCAAAAGTCTGATTATACAGAACCAAAAAGGAAGACAAAATCGCAATCTACAACATTTATGGTATTTGGTATTTTAATTATTATAATAGCAAATTTCATATCATATTTAACTCCCGTTGGTTTTGCATTTGGTGCATATTTTGTTTTAGGTGCTGCATTTATATTTAGTGCATTTTACCTAAAAAAATTATCTAAGAAATATGTATTACTTACACAATTTGGAGAAGATGAATATTCTAAATGGAAAGGATTATATGATTTCTTAAATAGTGAAACGCTTATGAATGAACGTACTGTTGTTGAATTACCTTTATGGGAACAGTATTTAGTGTATGCAACAGCATTTGGTATTTCTGAAAAAGTAGTTGCTGCTTTAAAAATTAGATGTCCTAACATGGAAATGAGTCCTTTACTAAGTAATCCTTATTACTCTTCAAGAACTTTCCATCACAGTTGTCACTCTTTCAGAACTGCAACACGTACTGCATCATATCATTCTCATAGCATGAGTTATGGAGGACACGGTGGCTACGGCGGGGGAGGCCGTGGCGGCGGTGGAGGTGGCGGTGGTCACTAAGCCGAATTTTATATATATAAAAGGAATGATTTTAGTCATTCCTTTTTCTATTTTACAAAAAAGTCTTTAGATTGTATGTTTGATAATTTAATTTTTAATTCTTTTTCTATGGTTTTACTATCAAAAGTCTTGAAGATTGTTTTAGAAATATATTTTTCTGCAATTTTTAATATATATTTATAATCTGGTATATCATCAGGAAAATATATGTCACCCTTATCCTCGTTTCTAATCATCCAACGTACTGCTGAAAGAGCAGACATTGCAACTGGCGTAATTGTTGGAGTTTGCCAATAAGAGTCTTTTAGATTTTTATATAGAAATGAGAGTTCTATTCTATTTCCTACCCAAACTGGCTTAAAATTTTCTCCAATCAATAATACCCCTACATATTCTGTTCCGGATTCTATTTTTTCTTTATATACTATTTCTGCTTTTTGTGGATATAAATATCCTCTAGTAATGGTTACTCCATTTTTATTTTCACAATCCTCCGGTTTTTGTGGATTTGATTCAGGATAATCATTCACTTTTGCGTCTTCCATATATTTTCTTGCATATTCACATGGAGAATATACAAACATAACTGATGGCCTATATATTACTTTTCCCTCTTCTTCTACCTCTAAGCTTTTTGCTATTGTAATTGTTTCCTCATGCGGAACTAAAAATCCTTCAAATTCACCATTAGGATAATATGTACGACATTTTGTTTCTGCTGCTATGGTTTTTAATTCGGCAAACCCATTTTTATAATCTACAAGCTTGCATTTATCCTCAAAGTCAATTCTTTCATGTGTTCCTATATCTATCGTTGATTCACTAAGCATTTCAAAAAAGAAAGAATCAATACACCATGTATTATATAGTTTATCTTTATTATAAACATCATTTATTTTTTGTAAGTCAATATCATTTACATGTATCATTTTTATCCCTAAAATCTTTGCCGCTTCATTAAATTTGTTATCTTTTATTAATGTTTTAAGCTTTCTATCTTTCTTAAACTGAGTATTTACAATATATTCAATTCCCGCTTTCACAAAGTGAGAAACTAGTCCTGGATTATTACCATGTTGCAGAACAATAGGATGTTTATTTACATAATTATTATTGTGATATTCTTCTTTTAGTTTATTTTTTAGTAAATTTTCATTTAAAATACTGTACCAATTTTCAGGCCAATCCGCTTCTCCTGTATTTATATACATGATATTTTTTTCTGCACACCACCTGCAGATGTCCTTTGTTCCTACTGTGTCGGCAAAATCAATAAGTAAATCTCCTTCTTCTAGATATTTTTCAAATACCTCTTTAAAATTGTCTTTCGTTACATTAGCTTCTACAAAGTTTGCTACCATTCCTCCTAGATTGATAAATGCATTAAATTCACTTTTATCTGCCGTAATAACATAGTAATTATTTTCATTAAACTTGATTTCTTTTTGTACTTTTTCGTAAAAACTTTTACCTACAGCTCCAAAGCCAAATTGAACAATTTTACCTTCAAACTTTACCATATTTTATTTGTCCTTTTCCAATATTCTCTCTATTTTAACTAATTTAGGCTCTTCATAACCATTAGTAAATAAAATTTTTATTCCTTTTTCTTGAAATTTATATAATATTTTCCTTAAATCTTTTTGTATTTTGTCTCCTCTAACTATAATTTGATTAATATTATTTTTCAAAAAGTATTCTGCTGATGGAATGTCTTGAGCATATATATCCCAGCTATTATCAAAAACTGAAATATCTATTTTATATCTGTTCATACGGTTACTATCTAATAAGAAAGCTGGCATGGCTTTATCTGAAATTTCTATTTTTTTTAATTCAAAAGCACCTTGTATTAATCCCATTGTTACTAAATGATTATTAACTGTTGCTCTAGCATTTTTTGTTTCAGTAGTTCCATTATATATTGGTATCGGTCTATATCCCAGTTTTGCTACTGCCAATCCTTCTTTTATGCTCTCACTTCCAGGAATGTCTATAATTATAGCTGTATTAGGAATCAGTTTATGTATATAATTTATATTCGGTATTTCAAAATTACTAACTTCATATAACTCTAATTTTTCATTTATATCTATAAAAGGTACTGGTCTTACCCAATCTACCCATTTCGCATCTGTTGGAGCCCATATTTTATATATATCTTTTCCTGTCATTTTAACTCCTTTCAATTAGAACTGGTATATCCGCTGCATTTGAGTCTATACGTGGAAGCTTACTTATTCTTGCATAATATCCTGCATGCATTCCTTCAACACTGTATGAACCTATACATACATGAAATTCTTCACCATTTTCACTAATTACTGGCTTGCTACTAAATTTTCTTTGTGCTATATATCTTTTTGGGTGTCTTCTCACATCTTTAATTATTTCTTCATATTCATTTTCACTACATGCTTCTTTTATAGATATCTTTTCTCCGACTCTACCACATGCTGGTTTATAGATGTACTCTTCTCTTCCTTTTACCTCTTTAACTTCTATTGTCTCCGGAAGTAATTTTCTCCAAGTACCTAAATCTACTCCTTGTTTTTCAAGAGCATCCCATATTAACGGAAATCTTTTTGTTTGTGCAAATATTGCTATTGGATGGTTGCAAGATGGTGTTATAGTATTAAAATATCCTTGCCAATGCTTTGGTTTTATTTCTATTAGCCATTCTAATGGAGTAAATCTAAATATTCCATCAACTTTTCCTTCGTTTCCATCAAGAATACTAATAGCTTCATTATTATTGAATATTAGATGGTCAGCGGCACCATATATAACGCCCAACCCTAAAGTTTCTAATTTATCTCCTAAAAACTGCATAACTTGTCTATCATCACTATATGAGGTACAGTGTACTAGCATGATTCTGCCTTTTGCCGGAACCTTTTTTGCAATTGCCCTTGTTAAAATTTCGCCAAAGTTTTTGTAATAATATTTATTTTCTTTTAAGGTGTCAATTGCAATTTGCGGCATTATTGAAGCTTCGGCAAAACCTCCAGGTACATCACTGTTTACCTCACTCACTGTCCACTTTTGTTCACATGTCGGATGAAAGTCATATCTCATAAGTCTAATATGTGTGTCTGGATTATAATTTTTCATTAGTTTTATTTCTTGTTTGATTTTTCCTGGTAACTTTAGCATTTTAGCTAAATTCAAGTTATTATTTATTATTTCTTCTGATTTTCTAGTTTCTTTATCTAATCTTTCTGTTAATTCTTTTAGTTCCTCATCTTCTTCCTTTGAAATTACTAATGCATATTTAGCTATAGTATTATTGTCTAAAAATTGAGGATCCCACTTATAAGCATCAAACATAAGATTTAGTCTATATTCATTATAATTAGGTATTGGTACTAATTTCATTTTCTCACTCTTTTCATATTGTTTTTATAAGTGTACCACATTGATTAAAAAATAACTATATTATTTTAATATTTATCATCTATTTATTTTTAGACATTGTCCTGGATATATTAAATTTGGATTCTGAATTCTATTTAATATTACAATATTCGAAATTGTTGTATTATACCTTCTTGCAATTGAATACAATGTATCTCCCCTTACTACTTTATAACACAAATGTCCCAACTCTGTTCCCATCGCTTTAGTTTTTATAATCAACCTTTGCCCTGGATATATTAAATTAACATTTTTTATTTGATTTTCTCTCGCTATTTCATTTACTGTTACATTGTATTCCATTGCGATTTCACTTAAAGTATCTCCTCTTTTAACTATATATACTATTTCTTCTGAACTATTGTTTTCTTGAGGATCAGATATAGGAACTCTCAATGTTCTACCTGCGTAAATTAAATTTACGTTTTGAATATTATTTATTCTTGCTAGTTCATTTACTGTTGTTCCATATTCTTTAGCAATTTTACTTAGTGTATCTCCTCTTAAAATAGTTATTGTTTTGTATCTACTTTCTGGCTCTGGTATTTCTGGTATTATCTCTCCTGGAGTTTCCGGTTGATTTATAAATATATCTTTTGTAAATTTATCTCTATCTACATTTCCATTTACGCCTTTAATATTTCCCATATTTGTATATTGCCATCCAACATAACTATTCCATTTTCCATTATCTCTTGGTTTTGACACTCCATATTCTGCTACCCATAATGGATATTTTATTATTTCTCCATTCCAAATTGTTCTTGCTGCATATGTATTACTGTATATGACTGCTGGTTTATTTGTTAGCTCTTCTAATCTTTTCATAAATGCCAAGCCTATTGCATTTATTTCTTCTTGAGATAAGTTTCCGAATTCTTCAAAATCCATTGCTAATTTGCAGTCTATTTGTTTTCCTGAAATTTTTGACGCAAAAAATTGAGCTTCATTTCTAGCTTCTTCTACTGTTCTAGCTGTCACGTAATGATAAAATCCTATTTTTAATCCATTATTTTTTGCATTTGTATATTGTGATTCAAATGTAGGTGAAACATATGTAGTTCCTTGTGTTGCTTTTATATATACAATGTCTATTTCATCATTCGCTACTTCTTCAAAATTTATTGAACCTTGCCATCTACTTACATCTATACCTTCATATATTTCATTATTTGATGGATTTATAGCAATTGTTTTTGAACTCCATATTAGTATAAGTATAATTATTAGCATTATTATACTAAAAAATTTTTTCAAAATTTTTCCTCCTATTAAAACATATTTGTATATTGTATTAAAAGTAAACAGATTTTGTGAAGTTAATTGAAAATTAATGATTTTTTGTTTGTATATTTTCTTTTTTTTCGGAAAAAATAAAAATATATCTTTTAATGAAAGGAAGGATAATATGGCTAATTTAAGTAAAGTTGAATTACAAAATTTAAGACATTTTATTGGTTCTTCTGATACTTGCTATGCAAAATTAAATCAATATGCAAGTACAGCTGTTGACCCACAAATTAAACAGCTTTTTACTAAAGCTGCTCAAGACAGTTTGAATACAAAACAAACTTTAATGACTTTTTTAGAAAATTAGGAGGTTTTATGGACGAGAAAACAATGGTTAATGATGTACTTGAAAGTACAAAAGCAGGTCTATCTAGCTACCAGACCGCTATTTCTGAAACTGAAAACATGCAGCTTAGACAAACTCTTCAACAATTAAGAGATGGAAGTGAAAGTTTTCAATACGAATTATTTAAGGTTGCAAAATCTAAAGGTTATTATAAGCCAGCAGATTCTGCTGATATGACTGAAGTTCAAAAAATTAAGAATGAACTTAAATAAAAAATGCCCTAATGGGCATTTTTTAATATATGTAATTTTGAGGATCTATTGCTTTCCCATTATATCTTATTTCAAAGTGTAAGTGGTTTCCTGTTGAAATTCCTGTTGATCCTACAGATGCTATTACTTCCCCTTGAGATACAGTTTGTCCTTTTTTTACATATAAAGATGTACAATGAGCATAAAGTATTGTTACTGAACTATTTGATTTTATAGCAACTGTATTTCCATAACCTGAATATCCATTTCCGTTAGCTCCATATCCTGAGAAAATAACTGTTCCACTTGCTGCTGCTTTTATTGCTGTTCCTTTTGGTGCAGCAATATCTAGTCCCTTATGATTATCTCTTGATCTTATTCCAAATCTTGAACTTATTACTCCTGATACAGGCTTTACTAAAGATATTCCCAAATCTGTTTTTACACTAGGTCCTGTGTATTGTGCTTTTGGCTTAGTAGTATTTTTAGCTACTACAACTTTCTTTTCTTTGTATAATTCAGATACAGCTGTTTCTATCGTTTTATATTCTGCTGGTGTTGTAGAATATTTTTCAACTATCCCTAATTTATCTGAATTTGTGCTCTTTTTCTCTTTTAATTGATTTACTATCGATTCTGCATCAGCAAATTCTTTTACATAAGCTTTCTCTTCATTTTCTTCTGTGACAGCATAATATTTATAATATGTTGTTCCTGATGATGTTACTTTATCAAAAATTTCTTGGTCATTTGTTTCTATACCATTTTTTAATAAGCAAACTTCATATTCTGGCATTTCGTTTACTTCAACAAATGCTATATTTTCTCCATTACCAGAATTAATATAATCGTTTATCCTTTTTTGCAAAGCTACTTTGTCTTGTGTATATCCTATTACTTCGCCATTTAAACTAACACTATATGTTTGTTTATGTGTAATTTTTATAATTCCTAATATTAATATTATTGCTACTACTAATATAATTAATATTTTTACTATGTGTCTTATTCCTATTATACACTTCTTTAGCTTACTAATTTTTATCACCCTCCACTTTATTTTTTCAGTAATGGTATATCATAATTTTTTTTAGTTGTCTAGTGCACCTAATTGGCAAATTTCTTTTTTTCCTTTTATTTTTGCCGTTTTTATTGGTTTTTCTTTTTTTATTTTCTTATTACTAATTTATCAAATTTACTATTTATGTAATCCTCTAGTTTTTTCATAAAAACATCTGACTTAATTTCTTTTTTGGCAACCATATCCAATCCCTTTTCCCAACTAGCTGTTAATTTCGGATTTAACATATCTGGCATTGACATTTTTACAATATCATAAATGTATTCTCCCTTGTGCGTTGGAGTTATTATCTGAGTCTTGTTATTTATATCTATGTATTTAATTTTTTCCAATTTTTTTATTATCTCCGCTCTAGTTGCACTTGTCCCTATTCCTGCTCCTTTTATTTGCTCTCTTAATTCTTCATCTTCTATTAATTTTCCTGCATTCTCCATTGCTAATATTATAGAGCCTGAATTGTATCTTGTTGGTGGTGTTGTTTCAGATTCTTTAATAGAATACTTGTTTACTATTAATTTTTCTCCTTTTTTTACATCTATGTTTTCCACATTTTGTTCTTCATTTGTGGATTTTTTTAATACATCTAAATATCCTGTTTTTGTACATACTTTTGCGCTAGCATAGAATTTTTCTCCACCGACATCTATAGTTACATTTATTTTACTAAATTCAGCACTTGGATAAAATATTGCCAAAAATCTTTTTACTATGACTTTGTATATTTGTTTTTCTAAGTCTGTTAATGATTTTAAATTCTCATATCCTGTTCCTGTTGGAATTATTGCATAATGGTCTGTTATTTTGCTATCATTAACATATTTTGTTTTTGTTAAATTTGTAGAATATTTTTCCTCTTTCATTTGATTAATGTATTTTTGTATTTCTTCGTCTTTATAACCAGTTGCAATTCCATTTAGGTTTTTATTTATAACTTTTGCTACTGCTGTTGATAGAACTCTTGCATCTGTTCTAGGATATGTTACTAATTTCTTTTCATATAGGTTTTGTATAATTTCAAGTGTTTCATCAGGTTTTATTTTAAACCTCTTTGTACATTCATTTTGAATTTCAGCTAAATTAAATAATAGCGGTGCATTTTCTTTTTGTTTTGATTTTTTTGCTTCTTCAACTATGGCTTCTTTTCCTTCTAGTGTTTTTATAAACTCTTCTGCATCTGATTTTTTCTTAAATCCAGTTTCGTTGTATAATTTAGGAGTTTGCCACATTCTTGATGTTTCACTTACTTTCCATTCTGCACCTAATTTTGTGAAATCTCCATTTATTTTATAAAAAGGTACTTTTACAAAGTTTCTTATTTCTCTTTCCCTTTCAACAATCATTCCTAGCACGCAAGTCATTACTCTTCCTACTGAAATTGATGCTTTTTCTTCGTTTATTTCTTTTGCCAGTCTTCTTCCATATATTATTGAAAGCATTCTAGAAAAATTTATTCCTATTAGATAGTCTTCTTTTGCCCTAAGATAGGCACTATCTGATAAACTATCATATTCTTTTGAGGATTTTGCTTCTTCAATTCCTCTTTTTATTTCTTCTTCTGTTTGTGAATCTATCCAAACTCTTTTCATTTTTGCTTTTGGGTTTGGCTTTGCCATCATAAAAACTAATCTTTGTATATATTCTCCTTCTCTTCCAGAGTCTCCTGCGTTATATATTGCATCTATATCTTCTCTTTGAAGGAGTGTTTTTATTATATTAAATTGATTTGCAACGGCTGGTATTATTTCATATTTCCATTCTTTTGGTATAAATGGCAGTGTGTCTAGTCTCCAGAATTTAAGGTTTTCATCATATTTTTCTGGATAGCTCATGGTTACTAAATGTCCTACACACCAGGTTATAATCCATTTATCCGATTCTAGATATCCGTTTTTTCTATTTGTATTTATTTTTAATGCTTTTGCAAATTCCATTGCCACTGACGGCTTTTCTGTTATTATTAAATTCTTTCCCATAATGTCCTCTTAAGTCTAAGTTATATCATATAAATTGATGAGTGTCAAAATAATTTTATAATTTTCAAAAACCTCAAATTCTGTACATATTTTAGTCATAATTTGTGGATAAAATATGCTTAATAAAAAGAAAGGAAGTGTTGCCTATACGAATTTATTCATTTTCTAGTTTATAATCCCCTAAAAGCTCAAGTTAAACTTGAGCTTTTTATTGGAATAATTTTGATTTAAATTGCATATAATATATTATGAATTTATTGTAAACTGTTGACAACTACTAAATATCGATGTATAATATTACTGTTAACACATCGCGGGGTGGAGCAGTTGGCAGCTCGTTGGGCTCATAACCCAAAGGTCGGAGGTTCGAGTCCTCCCCCCGCAACCACTTTATAAGTTATTACTATTAGGGATGTCCCTTTATTATTCCTAATATTATTGATACGTAAGGCTTTTACTAGGAATAGTAGAAGTTTTTTATTATATATATTCTATTCTTACATCTGATTATTAAATATAATATAAAGGAGAGTGTATATTATGATGTATCCATATGTAAAATATTCTGATGGCACAGAAGTTCTTTTCTCTAATATATATATAGATAATGGCAAAGAATGCATTGACGTTCATTTTGAAAGACCTACTAAAAAAGGATTTGACTCTGTTAGAATAAAATTGCCTTCTTACGAAGTAACTGTTTGGGAAGGTAATTATACTGAGAAAGAAATTGAATTTTTTAAACAAGTTGTAAAAAATAGTTGTGATTTATTCTATAAATATGCTAAAGAAGGAGGTCTTAGATTTGCCTAGTATTTTTGAAAGTTTTCGGTTATAAAATATACTTTTGGTCAAATGAGAATAATGAACCCATTCATATCCATATATCAAAAGGAAATCCAACTCAAAATTCTACTAAGGTTTGGTTAACACAAGCTGGTGGATGTATATTAGCTAATAACAAAAGTGAAATTCCGCAAAATGATTTAAATAAATTATTAGATATTATATCTAAACATTATTTTTTAATTGTCTCTAAATGGAAAGAATACTATCACATTGAAGATATGACGGAAATTAAATTTTACTGCTAAATTAATTTCATATAATTTATGTTAATATTTTACCTATACATCATAAGTAAAATAATTTCCCATGAAATAGAATACTAAAAATAGAATAACTTGTTTACTGCAAGTTATTTTTTATTGAATATTATTAGCTTTTTTGTTATAATATCTTTAATTTAAAAAATAATGTTTTTTAAATTTTTTATATGAAAGGGGGATTTAAATGATTATTATATTAGCAGATGCAGTCAGTGTGTTTGGAGGATTTTTTGCAATTTTCGCTTTTTTGGCAGGATTAATACTTTATGTAATAATGGCTGGTAAAACTAACTATGCTAATGCTGGAATTGCAATGGGATTCTCTATATTAGGATTTATTTGTATGTTAATTGCAGTATTGTGCGCTGTCTACAAAATCTTGAAAGGAAATAGTAAAAAAGAAAAGATATTTGGAATAGTAGAACTCATATTGATTATCGCTTTAGGAATTTATGGATATTGTAATCCGGCATACAGTCAAAATTTAAATACAATTTATTCTAACTTTATGAGTATTTTTGTTACTCCTTTATGGATTTATGTTATTATCGTTATAATTCATACAATAATTGAGCTTAATGGACACGGTGCTTTTTCTACATTTTTAATAATTGGAGCTATGCTTGTTTCCTTTGTAATGTTAGGTAGTGTTATTATGGGATTAAGTTATTTGTTTGATAGTAAGCCAGTTTTAAACTGGGCAGATGCTAATTACCATTATTATAACAGAAGAATGGTTAGATATAGAATTAGTGAATATGGAATAGATGATTTTGAAACAATTGCGCCAATTAATTTAACTAAAACTAAAGATGAATTATTAGAGGATGGCTACTCATTAGAAGAAATTAAAAATAAGTTCTTACAAATGGCTAAAGAAAGTAATTATGGATATTTCGAATACGAACTTAAAGACTATGAACAAGATGAAAATAATCCTAATATTTATATTTGTGAATTTTTAGATCCATATGAATATAATGCTGAGCATAAAAAAGCTTATTATTATTGTAAAATTGATTTTTCAAATTTTACAATTGTAGAATTTTTAGATAATTATGATTTTTCAAATTAATATTTTAAAAAGGAGACCTCTATGAAAAGAGAAAAAATAATTAAAATAATATCATTAATATTGTTAATGTGTATTTTGTCAACTAATATGTGCTATGTGTATGGAGTTGACTTAGAAAAATTTAAAGAAAGTGAATATGAATCGGTTAATGAATTTGGTAGTATTGCTCCAATCGATAGTATTTCAGAACGTATATTTGGAAATATGTTTACTATAATATTGTTAATTGTGACTGTTTTAATAATAATACCTATAATAGTAAAAAGGAAAAATAGTAAATCATATAGTGCACCGAATAAAAAAATTGACAAGTAAATTAGCTAATATAAAAAGGAGAAAATATTGAAAAAATTTGATAAATTGATTTATGTTACCATGATGGTATTAGGAATAATGGTAATTGTTTTAATTTTTTATTATATTATATATTTCTTTATGAGTTTTATTAACTCTTCAGACTTGGCTAATGTATTAATAGAATTAAATATTTATTCTATTTTTTATAACATACTTAATGCTTTTTCTAAATTAGCTTTTCCTTTAATTATATTTGCAATTTTACTTGCAATACCATACTTGGTGATATGTATAATTATTGCAATCAATTACATTTTAAAATATGTTAAATATAAAGGCGAAAAGAAAATTAAAATAATTAAAACAGCAGTATTATTTATAGTTCTCGTATTATTATTAGGTTTTGGGATATATTCTTTCCCATTAACTAACCAATATGAGATAAAAGTCAATTCTTACGTAAGTGATGTTTCTAATACATCAGTTAGAAATTTTCTGCAAGATGAATTGAATACCAATTATTATGTATATAAAATCAAATTTATACAAGGTTTTCCTGATGATTACAATGCTTATATTTATTATAAAGATGGATTTAGTACTAAAGTAGAAAGAACCTTTATGTCTGACTCTAATTATGATTTTATTGAGAATAATGCTGAAAATTTGACTGATTCATTAATGATTAAATCATTAGTTCTACTATTATTAGGTAATTTATTATACATATATTTTTTAATATATACATTAAAGGAATACAAAAAAATAGCAATTATTTCATCTTAATAATTTATACAAAATAGAACCTTATATTGAAGGTTCTATTTTATTTTAATATAGCTTCTTTCCACAGTTTTGCTTTCTCTTCAACAGTATATTTAGTATTTGCACTACTAGATGAAGGAACATACTGATAATCACAATGTATATTTTCTCTTTTTAAATATTTTTGAAATGATTTTTCCGCTTCTTTTCCGTTTAATATTACTTTTGTTATGGTTTGATAATTGTTTATAAGCTTTTTAATATCATTAAATTCACCATTTTGGATATTTGTGTCCAGTGAACCTTTTCTTTTTGCAGAGCTATATACATCCCATAATGCAACACCATGTCTATTTAGGAATTGTTTTTTTTCATCATAATCTTTGAATTGTATTTTTTTATTTTCAAACACTAGGCTTAGAATATTCCAAAAATGATTTGTTCTATTGCCATAATATTCGTTTTTAATAATTGATCTATCACTTGGCAGGCTACCAAAAATTAATATTCTTGCATTACTACTTATAATTGGTTCAAATGATTTTTTCAGATTTTCTTTTTCCATTTTTTATACCTTTCATGTAGCAATGTTAGCACAAATTAATGAGATATACAATATTCATTATATATTTTTTATATTTCTCTTTTTAAAGATTATAAAAGTTGGTATTAACATTACTAATAAGTATACAAGGCAGATTACTATTGATAAAATTAAGCTCATTCCTTGCATATATGGTAAATTTCCAAATAGGAACTGGCTTAAATCCCAATTCATTGTCACGAAGTATTTCATGAAAGATAAATTATAAGCCAATGCTAATTGATTAATTATAGCTGTTGACATGTAACCAAGTAATGATATTGTAATTGCAAGTGCACTATTTGAAAATAATGTACTTATTACAAATGCTAGTGTAGCAAGTAACACAATCATTGGTAATTGTGCTAGTGTTTGTATGCCTAAATAAGCAAACACATTGATTTCTTCAAGCATATTAGTATTGAAATTGTATTCTATTACTGGAACACTCAAACTATCAAATCCAAATAACACTCCTCCTACTAACATTTCCATGATTACTGTAGATAAAATTACGAAAAATATAATTATTACAGTTGCTATAAACTTAGATAGTAATATTTTGTTTCTTGTGTATGGTTTAACTAACAATAATTTTATCGTTCCTTTATTAAATTCATCACTTACTATTGTTCCTGCTATCATTACAATAACAACTATTAAAAATATTCCAAATTCAGAATAGAAGTTCTGTAATATTCCCTTTAAGCTATCACTTTTATTAACATTTATTCCTGTATCTAAAATATATCTACATTCTGCCTCAGTTTTTAAGGAATCATTATATTCTTTTTGTTCTTCATATGATAATTCAGTTTCTTGGCTATTATATTGAATGAGTTTTGTAGATGCTGATTGTAAATTTGAAAGAGTAATGTTTTTATAATCTGTTCCATAAGGAATATTTTTATTTAATCTATACTCTGCTATTTCTTTTTCTATTTTTGTATTTTTTATTTCATTTTCTAAATTTTTTAATATTTCCTTATCTTGTGTTTGTTGTTTTTGACTATTTAATTCTTCTATTTTTTTATTAGCTGTTTCTAGATCTTGACTCGCAAAATATTTCCAATTGTCTTCATCTAATTTTGCAGTAATATATTCTATCTTTTTTGTTATCTCATTTGCTTGTGTTTCACTTTTCTCTGCTCCATATAAATAAGTATTTCTTTCAGTTAAATAAGATGAAATTCTTGAGTTTATTATTGATAATTTCCATTCATCATCCTTATATTTATTCATTAACTCATATAATTCAACCTCTGACTTTAAATTTATGTATAATGTTACATCAGTTGGATTTTCTGGGTTTAAATTTTCTAATTCTTCTTTAATTGAATTTAAATGATTTTCACTATATAGATAAGCAGAATTGCTTGAACTATTTGCATATTTAAACATACAGTTCATAAAAATTAAAAATAAAAATATTGCTATCATAGCTATATATATTGTTTTTTTCCTAAAAATCTTTATTAACTCATTTTTTATCAAACTACTCAATTATATTCCCCCCTGTCTTTTCAAAAAATGCATCTTCTAATGTTTTTTCTTCTTGTTTTACCTCGTATATTTTTATATTATTTTTTACTAATTTTTCTACTATTTCTGGCACTTCTTGTTTAGGTACCTTAATTTTAAATTTATTTGTATCAATTTTTTCTATTTTGCCAATTATTTCTTCTGCAAGATTTACATTATTTACTTCAAATATTTTTACTTCTTTGCTTGCTTCTTGTTTTATTTTTGATATTTCACTCGTTTCAATAATTTTTCCATTTTTAATTATACAAACTTTATTACAAAAATTATCTAGTTCTGCTAGATTATGACTTGAAATTAAAATTCCCATTTTTTCTATACTTGCCAAATCCACTAGCAGTTCTCTCATTTCTTTTATTCCTTCAGGGTCTAATCCATTTGTTGGCTCATCCAAAATTAATAAATTTGGTTTATGCAGTATTGCTTGAGCAATTCCTAATCTTTGTCTCATTCCTAATGAATATTTAGATACCTTATCCTTAATTCTATTTTCCAGTTTTACTAATTTTACTACTTCATTTATTCTATCTTCTGATACATCTTTGTATAAATTTGCTACTAATTTTAAGTTTTGAAATCCAGTTAAATACATATACATATCTGGATTTTCTACAATTGCACCTACTCTTTTTATTGCATTTGTAAAGTTCTTTTCTATATCATATCCATTTATGCTAACATTTCCTTTTGTTATACTTTGTAATCCTAATATTAACTTTATAGTTGTAGTTTTTCCAGCTCCATTCGGCCCTATAAATCCTAAGATATCACCTTCATTTACTTCTAAAGAAACATCTTTTAAAATTGTCTTTTTCCCAAATGTTTTATATAAGTTTTCACATTTTAATATTGTTTCCATTATTCTCCTCCTTCGTAGTTAATTTTATCACCCATTTATTTATTTTCTATTTATAATTTCTTAATATTTTCTTATTATTTATACAATAATTTTATCTTTTAGACTATTAAACTTTGCATCCCCTATTCCGCTTACATTTTTTAAATCTTCTATTGTTTTAAACTTTCCATTTTGTTCCCTATACTCAATTATTTTTTGAGCTGTTGTTTCTCCTATTCCTGGCAATGTTTCCAACTTTTCTTTATTTGCAGTATTTATATTTACTTTTGTATTTTGATTATTATTTTCATCCATTCCAGATTCTATTACTATGCTTTTTCCCGCTTCTCCTGATATTAGCTCTACTTCATTTAAGTTTTCGTTTATTCTTGGTATATATATCTGTGTACCGTCTTCTACAACATATGCTAAATTAACTTTTGAAAGGTCTGCTTCTTCTGTTTTTCCACCAGCTGCATTTATAGCATCTATTATTCTAGCTCCTTCTTCTAATTCAACTACTCCGTGGAGAATTTACTTCTCCTATAACATGTACTATTACTTTTTCTTTATTATTTGCAATGCCTATTTTTTCTTCTACTTGAGCATTTGTAATTTTACCTATATCATTACTAATAATAAGCTCATTAGTATTTTCATTTTTGTTATAAAAATATATAATAATTATTGCTAAAATTATTATAATAGATATTAAAACAACTATTTTTTGTTTGTTATTTAAGTTTGAAAAAATTTCTTGCATTTCCTATCACCTCTTGATTTATTTTGAATTTACTGGTATTATATTTTTGTTATAATTTTAAAGGAGAAAATATGAAGTTAATATATAAATTTTTAACAATATGGATCTTATTAACGTCTATTTTTTTATTGTCTTTTTCATCAGAAACCTTTGCTAGTTCTGATATTAGCATAGATTCTGAGGCAGCTATTTTGATTGATGCTGATTTTGGTAAAATTTTATATGAGAAGGATGCTAAAAAAAGGATGTATCCTGCTAGTACAACAAAAGTCATGACTGCAATTCTTACAGTTGAAAACTGTAATTTGCAGGACAATGTAACAGTTAGTTACTGGTCAATTCATTCTGTTCCACCGACTTATACAATGGGTTACATTACAGAAGGTCAAATACTTACTGTTGAAGAACTTTTAAATATTACTATGATTTCTTCTGCAAATGATGCTGCTTACGTTTTAGCAGAATATATTTCTAATTTAGATAATCCTGATTATTTGAAAGATTCTTCTGAAGAAGCAAAACAATCTTTTGATAATAGCATTGCTGAATTTTCTGAAATGATGAATAAAAAAGCAAAAGAAATAGGCTGTTTGGATACAAATTTTGTTAATCCTAATGGTATTCACAATGAGAATCATTATTCTACTGCTTATGACCTAGCACTAATTGGAAAATATGCTTATTCTAATTCTATTATAAAAAATATTTCTTCTAAGGCTACATATGATTTACCTAAAAATGTTGTAAACGATCATACTAATTATAGGTCTACAGTAGCTTTATTACGAGCTGATTCTAATTATTATTATGAATATGCTAATGGTATGAAAACTGGATATACTGACCCAGCTGGATATTGTATGATAACTACTGCTAAGAAAGATGATATGAATTTACTTGCTGTCGTTTTAAAAGGTAGAATTTTAGAAGATGGAACTAGAACACGAGAAAATGACTGTATAAAACTATTTAATTATGGATTTGAAAATTATACTTCTACATCTTTAATTCAAGAAGGTGACATTGCAAAAACTATTAATGTTATTAATGGAACTGATGAAAGCGATTCTTTAGACTTATTATGTACGAATACTTTAGATTGTATTGTAGATACTGGAGAAGTTATTGATATAACTCCCGTTATTAATTTAACGAATGTGATTGCTCCAATTGCCAAAGGAGAAGTAGTTGGTACAATTACTTATACAATTGATGAGATTGAATATTCTAGTGACTTGATTGCTTCTCATGATGTTTATAGCTCTGATGCAAAAAGTTTAATAATTTTACTTTCAATAATTTTTATTATTTTACTTGTTGTTGTATTATTTTTATCAATACCTAAAAAACATAAAAATAGTGGTAGCTAATTAGAAATAGCCCCCACTATTTTTTAATAATTTTTTCCTAATATTATTGTAAAATCTACGTCTTTGTTATCTTCACCCGTAATAACTGTTCCGGTTCCTAATAATGCAAGTAATGAATTTTCTTCTGCTTCCGAATTATTTGTTCTATTAATTATTGTTGTTTCATTTGTTATGTTTGTATTTCCTTCTTTTATTACATCATACCCTTGTGCTTCTAATTGTTCTATTGCATTTTCCAATCTTGCGCTACTTCCTGTACCATTTAATACTTCAACCTTCAATTCTTTATTTACTATTTCATTTCCAGTTGTCTCGTTTGTGGTTGTATTGCTATTTCCTTCTGCTGATGTTCCAGATGTTAAAAATAGTTCATTCACTACTTGTTTAGACTCATCTTCATCTACTAAATATACGGCAACTCCATTGCAGTATTCTGGAATTCCTGGTAAAGTATCAGTTTTCATTTGCTCTGCATTAAAACTAACTAATGCTGGTACATATTCCATCATTGTATCCCAGTCTATATTTGTTTCTACTTTTTCTTCTGCAATTTTAAGTATTTCATCTATTTTTGTTATATTTTCTATTTTTAATGTTTGTTTTGCAACTTCCATTATGAATTCTCTTTGAGTTTTCATTCTTCCAAGGTCATTATCTCCATAGCTTGCTGGGTATGATGTACCATTATTATTATGTCTAAATCTTACTACCCATTCTGCTTGCTGCCCATTTAATAGTTGAGGCCCTGCATCTAAATGAATATATAAATCTTGTGAACTATCATCATAATCCATATCTATTGGTACATCAAAGTATACTCCTCCAATTGCATCTACTAAATCTCTTAATGCTGCTGTATCAACTGTCAAATAATATTTTATATTTAATCCTGTTAATCTATTTACTGCATCTATTGTACTTTGTGGGCTTATTTGATATTTTGAGTTAATTTTATCTGATGCTGTAGCTGTATTCTTGTTTTTTCCTACGAAACTATCTCTCGGTATAGATAATAAGGCAGAATCACCAGTACTTGGACTATATTTTGCAACAATTATAGTGTCTGTCATGTTTTCACTTTTTCCTAAAAGTAAGCAATAAAAGTCTGGTAAACTTTTAACTGTTTCTGGATCTGTTCCTATTAATGTTGTAACAAGACCAGCTAATCCTCCTCCGTTTTTATAAACTTTATATGTAAATAAGCCTGCACAAATCAATATTATAAGTAAAATTATTAATAGAACTCTTTTTAATATTTTATGTGATTTCTTCTTTTTCTTTACTTCCTTCTCTTTTGATTTATTATTTTTTTTCATTTATCTAATCACTCCCATTGTATTTTACACATACAGTATAGCAAATATGCGGTCAAATATCAAGAGAAAGCATTATGTTTCTTCTTTTTATTATTCTGCAATTCTAAATTCTGCATAATTTTTTTCATCAAAATCTTTGTCATATTCTACATTTTCAAATATTTCTGGCATTTCTTTTTGGAAATATTTTAATAGTGGTATTAGTAATTGTCTTATTGCTGGATGTGCTTTATTTGATGTTCTTAATTCTAATATATGTTTCCATTCTCTTATATCTGCTGTCATTGTTACTTCTGCTGCAGTTGAATGTGGAAGAATTAATCTACACATATCAGTTGTTGCTCCTAATTCTTTCATTTTCATATATCTTTTTTCTATTTCTTCCATGCTTTTTTTCCATTCTTCATATACTGCTTTATCTTCTATATAAGATGGATTTATGCACTTTATTTCATTTCCATATTTATCTTTGTCGTAACTACAATATCTTGTAGATTCTATTGAAAAACTTGCAAATCTATGTCTAGTTAAATCTTTATAAACACCTATATCGCAATACATTCTAATACTTACTTTTTCATGTTCTAATACTGATTCATGCCCTCTATTAATACAGTTTTTTAATAAATTTTTATAACTATCTTCTGAAATATTTCCTTCTGACCTATAGCAAGTTCTACAAGCTCTTTCTATTTTTTTCATAATTTGTATTCCGTCAATTTTTTCAACTTCTATCCATGGATTTACTATTTTCATAATTTACCTCCTATTTGTATATTGATTTTAATATTAAATTATTATTATACATCAATGCCCCAATATTTGAATTATATATTTGTTCTAATATTTGTGTATTAGCAATTAATGGTGATATCATAGAAAGTACTGCAAGTATTGCATATATTATTATTAGACCTTCTATTAAACCACATATTGCTCCACCTAGTTTGTTTATTTGACCTATTAATGGTATTTTATCTATTATTTTTGCTACTATTTTTACAAGTGCTAATACTAATCTTACAATAAAGAATATTGCTATAAATGCTATTACACTTAATATTCCTGATGCTAATTCTTTTGCAATAGTATCTATTGCTTCATCTTTAGACGTATTTACATTACTTGTTATTTCATTTATGTATTTTACTACTGGCTCTGGTAAATTGCTTCCTTCTTCTACTTTGAAATCTACATCATTTAACGGAATATTTTCAACTATTGTTTCTCTTAAATTTTCATCAAATTCTGTATTGTCTATTATTGCATTTGTTACAGGTCTGCAAAGTGTAATAGCTAATATTAAGGCAACAATTACTGCTAATATATCTATTACGCATGAAATCAGTCCTTTTTTTATTCCTAAAAATACGGCTAAAATAATAATTAATATAATTATAATATCTACAATCATTTTGTCCTCCTTACAAACTTATAATTTCTATTCTGTCTCTATAAATAATGCCTGCTACACTCTTTCCTAAAACCACATCCCTAAAGCTTTGAGCTGATACAAAAGATTTCATAAGCCAGCCACTATGATTTATAAATTCGATTTCATTTCCCATGTTTATAGCAATTATATCATTATTACAATATAAACTTTTTGGAACTGAATCCAAAAGATGACTACTTTCTTTTTGATTATTTGGATTCATTATTTTTACTTCATATTCACTATTTAGAATTCCTGCTGATGTCTCTACTATTCTACATACATGCTCTTCTAAACCGATGTCCATAAATAGTGTTTTATTATCTATATCTAATAATTTTTGTGCATTTCCTTCTTGCATTTTATATACAGTATTATCATATTGGCATATAAGCTCTTGGTTGTAATATTCTATATTGACTATTAAACTATTCTCTTCTGGTTTATATGTATAAATAATGGCTTCTGATGGAGAATTCTTAGCTTTATCTACTGAAATTGTTTTTACTACTGATGAAATAATAGTTCCCGATGTGTCTATTTCTGCAAAACTTAAGTAATCGTTATTTCCTGATATCGTTGCATCTGCTGCAATTGTTGAAGAAAGATAAGTCCTAAACTCTTCATTTCCTGTTATTCCGTACATTACTATAACTGATTTATATGTTGTTCCTGTTATAACTATTCCAACAGCTCCATTTCTATTTACTGTAATTGATGAAATATTTCCTTCCATTGTTTTTTGCCATTGAAGGCTTGTATTATATATTAAATATGCATTTTGTCCATTTTTATCTGCTACTAGTAAATAATTTCCTGAATCTGCAAATATTGGTGTTGTTATTGATACATTAATTGTTGTTTCTTCTCTTCCTGATGAATTATATATTACCAATTGATTATCTTGTAATACTACAATATGATTATCATATGCATATATATTAGTATTTTCATTTTCAAGTGGAATAACAGGTAAGTCTTCTTCAATTATGTTTTTTCTAAATATGTATCTATCTATCCAATCTCTTGTAGGTTCATTTGCGATATATAATGATACTACAACTACTAGAGCGATTATTAATACTATTCCTAATATTATAATTACTTTTTTCTTCATACGATTTCCTTTATACTAATTTCTATTATTTTATAATAGTTTAGTATATATTTCAAGGCTTAAATTATAATAAAATAAATATATGATTCAAATTCAAGGGGAGCGACCAGCGAGCTGACCGGAATGTCCCCGTTTCAGGAATTTTAATCATATATTTATTTTTATTTTATAATTTATATTGTTTTAGTTTATATGAGTAATTTTGCCTTTCTACTTTCTTACTCTTCTAACTATAGAGACAATCATTCCCGCTATTATAATTAGAACAGGAATTCCAAAGATTGTCCATAAAACAATTTGATTTTCTTCTTCTGTTGCAGTTTCAAAAGTTACTATTCCAATATCTTTTCTTATTCTTATTGCATCTTCTCTATCTGATAAGTATGCAATTGTATTTAAAACAATATCTTTGTTCTGTCTGATAGTAATTGGTGTTCCAATTGAATTTGATAATTGTATTGTATAATTTGTTGCAAATAAAGCATTTGAATATGCAACTAATGTTGATTTTGTATCATCATCTATTGTTTTTGTTAATATTTCTCCTAATATGAATGGACCTTCCTCATCACTATCAAGTTTAGTCGTTACATCTGAATTAATATTTTCTCTATAAAATGATTCATCAGTTGATTGTAAGAATGGACTAGCTGTAACTCCTAAATTTGTTAGTTCTTCATCTGATACGTTAGTTATTCTTCCTGCATCTAATAAAGCTATCATTCCATCTGTATATAAATCTTTCACTATATCATTATATGTCATTTTTGGAATAATTAAATCTGGACTATTTACAAGCATATTACTTGATGATTGTTCACATACAACCCCATTTGAAAAGCTTATTCCAAATTGTGAAAGTATTTTATTTACATTTGTTAATTCTCCTTGTGGCTGGGTAAATGCATATGGATCTTGTAACCACATGATATTACCACCATTATTTATGTAGTTTTGTATTTTCTCTGTTTCTAAATCAGTAAAGTCGCTTGTTGGATTAGCAATAACTAGTACATCACATGTTTCAGGCATATCTGATGTTAATAAATCTAAAGAATTTACATCATTTACATCATTTTCTATATACACTTTTAGTTGTTCCATTGGTTCAGAAGAATCAATTCCATATTCTCCATGTCCTGTTAAAAAGTATATTTGTGGCTTTTGAGCTACAGTTACATCTAAAATTGCATTTGTTAGTTTTTGTTCAGTTATATCTATTGTTTGATATGTCGAGCTATCAAAAGTATACATTTCACTTGAATCTATGATTTTATATCTTTGACTAGATTGTACAGCTACTAATTGACTATTTGTACTTACTCCATATTGTGCTGCTAAATCTGGTCTTTCTGATGTATTTATTAGTTGTATTGTAATTTTATCGTTTGTTTCATGATATTGTTTTGCAAGTGTTACAGCTGCATCTTCTTCATCATATCCAAAGAAATATAATGTTACGTTTTGTTCTACTTTACCTACTTGTTCTTTTGATTCATCTGATAATGTATATAACTTTTCAGCAGTAAAATCTATTGGCGTTATATCTAAATTTATGAATAAAAGATTTATTAGTATAAATACTGATATTAAAATTAAAACTAATGCTAATGTTAGAACCGTATCTTTTATCCATTTTTTCTTTATTGTCTCTATTAGTTTTCTCATGACTTTTACCTCCTATTTCACACTTTTTCTTCTTTGTATTACCATAATTGTAAAAATTATAAATAATACTGTAAAAGATAATAAAAGTACTAAATTTTGAATTGAAATAGTGCCATTTACAAATGACATATAGAAAGCATCCATTAATGAGAAATTTACAAAAGCATTGCTAAATCCAGGTAAAAACCAAGAAATCATGAAAAATGCTACTGATATTACTGCTGCAATTATTTGATTTTCTGTTAAGCTTGATGCAAACATACCAAAAGATATATATGCAAGAGCAAGTAATGCAAATCCCAAAATTGCCACCAAAGACTTACCTAATTGTGGTTCTCCAAAGTAGCACAAAATTGCATAATACATTAATGTTGCTGCAACAGATACTAACACTACTAATGCTGCTGCTATAAACTTTCCTAAAACTATTGATGTAACACTTCTTGGAGATGTTAATAATAGTTGTTCTGTTCCATTTTTTCTTTCTTCTGAAAACATTCTCATTGTTATTAATGGAACAATAAATGTTAGTACTGTTGAAGCTGAGCCAAACATATATGTAAAATCTGTACTCATATATGCGAAAATATCCAAATAAAAGAATATACTACACATTAATAAAAAAATTCCTATATATATGTATCCAATTGGAGATAAAAAGTATGACTTAAATTCCTTTTTTATAATCGCCCACATTATTTTTTACCTCCTTTTGATTTATTTTCTTCCTTTTCTTTTTTTGGTGTTCTCTTTTCTGTTACTTTTTGTTTATTGTTATTTTTTGTAGTTTCTTTTTTTGATGCTTTTGCATTTTTCTTCTTTTCTTTTTCTTCCTTTTTTATTCTTTTATTTTCTTCCCATTGCTTATCAAATTCTTCTTTTTCTTTTCGTTTTATTTCTTTTTTATCTTGTTTTATTGCTTGTTTTCTTTCCTTTTTTGGCAATTTATTTAGTTCTTCTTCTTTTTTAGCTTTCTCTTGTTTTTCTTTTTCCTCTTTTTCTTTCATTTCCTTTTCTTTAGCATTTATAAGTTTTAAGAAAGCATCTTCTAATGTTATTTCTGTTGTTTTTAATTCTAATATATTTATATTATTTTTTGGGAACAAATCAAAAACTTCTTTTCTTAAATCAACTTTTTTAGATGAAGTTAATATATATTGTTTTGTTCCGTCAGAATTTTCTTTTATAAGTTTTCTTTCTTTAAATCCTCTTATTTTTTCACATACCTTTTTAATATTGTTCTTCTTATCCTCAACAGTAACATATATGCTGTTTTCTTCCTTAAATTGCTCTTCTAAGTTTTCTGGAGTATCTACTGCTAATATTTTTCCTTTATTTATTATTATTACTTTTTCGCAAATTTGACTTACTTCAGATAATATATGTGAACTTAATATTACAGTATGTTTCTTACCAAGTTTTTTAATAAGTTCTCTAATTTCAGTTATTTGTTTTGGGTCAAGTCCAACTGTTGGCTCGTCAAGTATTAATACCTCTGGATTGCCTATTAATGCTCCTGCCAAACTAACCCTTTGCTTATATCCTCTTGACAATTTTCTTATTTGCTTTTTTTCTACTTCTTTAAGTCCTGTCTGCTCTAGTACTTTATCTACTTTCTCTTTTTTCTCTTTCCTTTTTACACGTTTTAAATCAGCCATGTAATTTACAAATTCTCTTACTGTCAATTCTTGATATAAAGGTGTATTTTCTGGCATATAGCCAATTTGTCTTTTTACTTTATTAGGCTCTTTCGATATTTCCTTTCCATTTACAAATATCTTTCCTTCTGTTGGTTCTATATACCCTGCAATCATATTCATTGTAGTACTTTTTCCTGCACCATTTGGTCCTAAGAATCCAACTATCTCATTATCTTTTACTTCGAAACTGATATCATTTACCGCAAAAAAGTTTCCATACTTTTTTGTAATGTTCTTTACTTCTATCACAGCAGTTTCCTCCTTCTCTTATTTCCCTAAGGATTTCCGTTTCATATTACCACGATATTAGTTTTATTTCAAGTTTGAATACCTTTTTTCACATAAAATTTACATTGAACTTTATGGATGTTCCTTGAAATATGCTTAATTATATAAAAAAATATATGTTTTATAATTCCCGGTGCATGAAAGCACCGTACGGCTCGCTTGTCGCTCCCCTTGAATCCTAAACCATATATTTTTTATAATTTAGTAACTTTTAAGAACATCCCTAAAGTTTTATTGTTTATTAATTTCTGAAAAAAGCTTCATAAGCTCTATAAGCTGAATATACATCAAACTTACATGTTACTTCATAAGGTGCATGCATTGATAGTACTGGAACACCGCAATCTATAACATCTACTCCTTTATTAGCAAGTATATATGCAATAGTTCCGCCTCCTCCTATGTCTACTTTTCCTAATTCAGCTACTTGGAATCTTATATTATTTTGTTTAAATAGTCTTCTTATTTCTGCTACATATTCTGCATTAGCATCTGACGAATTATATTTCCCTCCAGAACCAGTATATTTATTTAAGCTTATACCTCTTCCTAAAAATCCTCCGTTATTTGTATCTGAAACTGAAATATATAATGGGTCAACTCCTGCATCAACATCAGCAGATAACATCTTTGAATTACAAAATACTTTATCTAATAGATTTGGTCTATTTATTCTTGTTTTATTTAATAATTCAGCAATAAATGTATCAAATACATGTGATTCCATTCCTGTATTTCCCATGCTTCCTATTTCTTCTTTATCTGAGAATAGGCATACTGCTGTTCTTTTTGGTCTTTCAATATTTAAGATGGCTCTTAATGCAGTATATACACAAACTTTATCATCTTGACCATAACCTGCAATTAAGCTTTCATCAAATCCCAATGTTCTACATTTGAAAGCTGGTACAATTTCTAACTCAGAACTTACAAAGTCCTCTTCTGTTATACCATATTTTCTATTTAAAAGTTTTAATATATAACTTTTTACTTTTTCTTTTTCTTCATCTTTATCTGGCATACTTCCAACTAAAACAGATAGGTTTTCACCATTTATAGCTTCTGACAATTTCTTTTGTTGCTGTTCCTTTGCTAAGTGTGGAAGTAAATCTGTTATTGTAAATACTGGTTCATTATCATTTTCGCCAATAGATACATAAATTTTTTCTCCATTTTCTTTTACTATTATTCCATGAATAGCAAGTGGAATTGCTGTCCATTGATATTTTTTTATTCCTCCGTAATAATGAGTTTTTAAATATGCTAAATTTCCTTCTTGTTTTAATGGATTAGGTTTTAAATCTAGTCTTGGAGAATCCGCATGTGCACCTATGATGTTTAATCCACTTTCCATAGTTTCCTCTCCAATTACTGCTAAATATATATTCTTTTCTCTATTGATATAGTATACTTTATCTCCAGGATATAGTTCTGGATATTCATTTAAACTTTTAAATCCTCTTTCTCTTGCTAATTTTTCAGTTTCTTTTATTATTTCTCTTTCTGTTTTTGCATTATTTAAAAAATCCATATAATTATTAGCAAAATCGTAGATTTGTACCTTTTCTTCTTCTGCTACATCTTCCCAGCCTGACTTTCTATTTATTGTTAAATCACTCATTTTATACCTCCGTTCTTATTTTTTCAATTATATCAATAGTATATCAAAAAATAAAGTTAAAATACAAATTTTATTCTTTTTATATTTACAAATATTTTTATTTATTGTTTAATATATATTAATGAAGAATAATTAGGAGAGAAATATGAACGCTATACTTTATAATGCTAATAATGATTCTTCTATTTCAGAAGAAGAAGTTTTTGAAGAAGCACAACAAATTATTGAAAATAATACAACTCAGGTCAAACAAAAAACTCGTAAAAGATGGCCTATTGTATTAATTTGTTTGATTATTTTTTTTGTAATTTTAGGTATTCTATCTACAATATTTGCATTATTAAATATTAACAATGATAAAATTATTTCTGGAATTTCGATACTAGGAATTGATGTTTCAGAGTTAACTAAAGAAGAAGCTACTAATAAAGTAAATGAAAGCCTAAATATAAGACTTAATTCTGAATTAGTATTTAGTCATAATGACCAGCTTTATAATATTTTGCCTAGTCAATTAGAATGTTCATTTAATGTTAGTGAAGCAGTTGATAAAGCATATTCTTATGGTAGAAATGGCAATATATTTCAGAATAATTTTGATATTGTAAACACATTTTTTAAGACTGTTAATATAGATCCGGCATTTACTTATAATAAGGATTTATGTAATTCTATAATTGAACAAATGAATTCTAATTTTTCTGATGGTTTAAAACAACCTTCTCATACCATTGATGGTAACAACTTAGTTATAACTCCTGGAAAAGCTGGTAGTGTTATAGTAAGTGATAAATTAGTTGACATGATTGTAGCTAAACTTACTGCCATAGATTATAATAGTGATTCTATAGAAGTTCCTGTAGAAACTAAAGAACCAGAAAATATAGATATTGATAAAATACATTCTGAAATTTATAAAGAACCTGTTGATGCATACTATACAAAAGATCCTTTTGCTGTATATCCATCTTCAACTGGATTGGATTTTAACATTTCAGTTGACGAAGCTAAGGCAATGTTAAATACTCCTAGTGAAAGCTATACTATACCATTAAAAACTTTATATCCTAATGTTTCAACAGATGATATTGGTACTGAAGCTTTTCCAGATAGACTTGCCTCATTTTCAACAAGTTATGCTTCAAGCAATGCAAATCGTTCTACTAATATAGCATTGGCCGCTTCTAAGTTAAATGGTAAGGTATTAATGCCTGGTGAAGAATTTTCATTTAATGGTACTGTTGGAAAGCGTACTACTCAAGCAGGTTTTAAGACTGCTACCGTATATTCAAATGGTCAAGTTACTACAGATGTTGGCGGTGGTATTTGTCAAGTTTCTAGCACTTTATACAATGCTGTATTACGTGCTAATTTAGAAATTACTGATAGAAGAAATCATACTTTTACTGTTGGATATGTACCTATAGGATTAGATGCTACTGTATCTTGGGGTGCTCCAGATTTTAAATTTAAGAATAGTAGAAGTTATCCTGTAAAAATTGTTGCAACTACACAAAACAAGAGATTATCTATTAGTATTTATGGCTTAAAAGAAGAAGTTGAATATGAAGTTGAATTGGTATCTTACAGAACTGGAACAGTTCCTTACTCTACTGTTTATACTACTGATTCATCTTTACCTAAGGGTCAAACTAAAGTTGTTCAAGCTGGTTCTAATGGTGCCAAATCTGAAGCTTATAAGATTTTGAAGTTAAATGGTAAAGAAGTTTCTCGTACTCTCCTTTCAAAAGATACATACAGTCCTCATAATCAAATAGTTGCTAGAGGAACTAAATAATTAATTTTGAGATTACCTATTTGGGTAATCTCTTTTAATTTTTTAAAATTTTGGTAAATTGTAAAAGTAAAATATAGTTTGTAAAACTAACGTCTATTGTAAGATTAATATCTAAAAATAGGCGTTTTTTTATGCAAATATATTGAAAAATATTATAAATTAGTGTAAAATTAAAGTAGATTTTAAGAAAAATTTGTATAACAAATAAGCAAAATCGATTTAGATTTTTTAAATGTAAAACTAACATCTACTTTGCTTAGTAATGGTTCAACAGAACCTATTAAGTTAATGCAAGTGTTTCTGATTTAAGTGTTTTATTTAATTTTTAAAAGGTATGGTTGTAGTGTGACCATATCTTTTTCAATCTTTTGTATGTTAAGTTTCTTTAGTACCCTATCATCGTAAAAATAGGTAAATACTTCATAAGGTGTTCTTCCTCCTAAACTAGCTCTTGGTGTTGAATTTATGTGAGAAAACATTAAATCTAAATCTTTTTGTGTTAGTTTATCTAAGTTTCTTTTATTCGGTAAAATACTTCTAACAAGATTATGATTGTTTTCAACATGAGGCTTTTGGTCTGGACGCTGAGGATCACAATAGAATATATGACCTCTGGCTTCATCTGTTTGATAGTTGTTTTCAAATAAATCGTATTTTTCGAATTCCGAACCTCTGTCTGTAAGTAATAATGAAAAATGAGTATAATAATCATCTTCTAATAATTCTTGAAGTTTATCTAGTGTACTTGCCATTGATACAGAAGTTTTTTCTCTATGTAAAAAACCTATCATTAAACCTGTATTTTCAAATATAAATGTTTGGATAAATGGACCGGATTGACTATTGTAAACAGTATCCATTTCAGTAGTATGTTCAAAAGGATGAGTCTTTGCATATTCTAAATAATCTTTGTATTCTCGCCCTTCATAATTAATAGGTTGTCTTCTTTTCTTTAGTTTTTTTGATTTAATTCTTCTTTGAACTTTTTTCTTTAGAGAAAAATTATCTATACCAAATTCTTTAAAAAGGCCCATTTCTATGTAAGTATATAATGTTTTAGAACATTGAGAAATCTCTTTATGATTTTCTAGTATTTGGTATATAGTTTGTCCTTTATCTAATAGTGGTTTGATAATGGTGGCAATTTGTTTTAATTCGGGATAATCTAAATTAACGCCAACACGAGAATCCACAAGAGTATATAAATATTGTTCATTGGCTTTATTTGCATAATAGAAGTACTTATCTAATTTACACTTACTAATATTAGGACAACAATTGCAAGCCCCAATATTGCGGTCTCTTCTAGAGCAAGATGGTTCTTGGTACCTTTCACATTTCTTAATACATCTATGGCATTCTTTTAAATGAATACAAATACTGTCTGCATTAAATGTGTTACGAGGGCTTAATTTTCTATGCTTTAAAATTTCTTTTGAAACAGTTGAAATATTACGATTAATTTTTTTAGCAATTTGAGTTTTAGATAAACCTTGAATAATACCTAATTCGATATTTTTTCTATCTTCTAAAGAAAGATGTGTAACATATTTTTTATTCATATATAACTCCATTTCCTCAGAAACACTTGCTTATTAATTATACCAAATTGATGTAAGTCTTACAATTAGCATAGTGTACAACTTAAATATATTATTTAATATTGTAACTATATTTTACTTTTACAATTTACTTGAATAAAAAAATATTAAAAAAATTTAAAAAATCTATTGACTTAAAGTTAATCATGTGGTATCATATTACTTGTACGAAGGAAATTAGTTAAGAGGTAGCAATTATACGAAAAAAACATCAATAACTAGTTTTTTATTTTGCCTTAAAAACATCCTGAAAAAACTTGAAAAAAGTCGAAAAAAGGGTTGACAAGATTAAGACAATATAGTATAATCGAATATGTTCCCAGTCGGGAGCAAAAGTACATTGAAAAGTAAACAATAAATCTTTTGAGAAACCAATAAAAATTGCGGTAGTCAAGTACTACTAAAAAAAGAAAAATAATAATGAGCTAAAACTCAAAAATAAAATTTAATTTGAGAGTTTGATCCTGGCTCAGGATAAACGCTGGCGGCGCACATAAGACATGCAAGTCGAACGGACCGAA
>CALXVF010000001.1 GCA_944391895.1 uncultured Clostridia bacterium | reverse complement strand
AAACTTATTGACTAGCTGGCTAAAATATAGTACAATCTCTTTGCGAACAAAAGTTTTAGAAGAGAGGACTATATAATGGAAGAATTATTAAATGAGTTAAACCCTAAGCAAAAAGAAGCAGTAATGGAAACAGAAGGACCTTGTTTAGTAATAGCAGGAGCAGGTTCAGGAAAAACAAAAGTACTAACATATAAAATCAGCTATTTAATGAAAGAAAAAAATATTAAGCCATGGAATATTTTAGCCATAACTTTTACTAATAAAGCTGCAAATGAAATGAAGGAAAGAGTGCAAGCGCTAGTAGGAGATGCTATTAATGATATATGGCTTGGAACATTTCACTCAATCTGCGTAAGAATACTTAGAAAATTCATAGATAGAATAGGGTTTGATAATTCATTTGCAATTTTCGACACAACTGACCAAAAAACTCTAATAAAGAATTGCATGAAGGAACTAAATATTGACCCAAAATTGTTTACGGAAAGGTCTATATTATCCGAAATTAGTAATGCAAAAAATGATATGCTAACTCCTGAAAAATATGAAGAAAGAGCAAATGGAGATTATAGAAGAGAAATAACCGCTAAAGTATATCATTTATATCAGAAAAAACTAAGAGAAAATAATGCAATAGATTTTGACGATATCATAAACTTTACTATCAACATATTAACAGATAATGCCGATGTATTAGAATATTATTCAGAAAAGTTTAAGTATATTCTAGTGGACGAGTATCAAGATACAAATAAATCACAATTTATGCTTGTTTCAATTTTAGCATCAAGATACGGAAACATAACAGTTGTAGGAGATAATGACCAATCTATTTATAGATTTAGAGGTGCAGATATTACAAATATTTTGAATTTTGAAAAAGATTTTCCAGGTTCAAAAATAGTTAAATTAGAGCAAAATTATAGGTGCACAGGAAATATTTTAAAAGCTGCAAACGAAGTTATAAAGCATAATGAAAATAAATATGAGAAAAAATTATGGACTGAAAATGATGAAGGTGCATTACCTTATGTTTTCTGCGGAGAGGACGAATATGAAGAAGCATCTTTCATAGTTCAAGAAATAAATAAATTAAGACGAGAAGAATATTACAAATATTCAGATTTCGTTGTTTTATATAGAATGAACTCACAATCAAGAGCAATCGAAGATATTTTAAGAAGAGAGGATATTCCATATAAAATAGTTGGAGGATTAAAGTTCTATGAAAGAAAGGAAATAAAGGATACTATTGCATATTTAAGGTTAATTGCTAATCCTTCAGACAATCTTTCATTAGAAAGAATTATTAATGAACCTAAAAGAGGTGTTGGAAAAACCAGCATTGAAAACATAGAAAATATAGCTGCCGAAAATGGAATATCAATGTATCAAGTAATAAAAGAGGCAGATAAATATATACCTAGAATATATAATAATACAAGAGAATTTATAAATGTTATAGAAGAGCTTAGAGGACTAGATGTGCCTATATCAGAACTTATAAAGCAAACATTAAATAAAACTGGTTATACACAGGCCTTAAAAAATGAGAATACAGTTGAAGCAGAAAGTAGAATCGAAAACTTAGAGGAATTCCTAACAGTAGCAATGGAATTTGAAAAAGAATCTGCAGATAATTCTTTAAATGAATTCTTAAATAGTATTTCTTTATCTAGTGATACAGATAATATTGAAGAAACAGATAATATGGTAACTCTTATGACATTACATAGTGCAAAAGGGTTAGAATATCCAGTTGTATTTTTAGTGGGTATGGAAGATGGCATATTCCCAGGACATAAATCAATAGATAATCCGGAAGATATAGAAGAAGAAAGAAGATTATTCTATGTTGGAATCACTAGAGCAAGAAACTATCTATATATGACATTTGCTAAAAAGAGAACAATTTTTGGTTCAACAAGTTATAATCCACCTTCAAGATTTGTAAAAGAAATTCCAGCAGATTTATTAGACGGATATGAAGAAGCTATGAACACACAAAGTGATGATGATAGATTTGAAGATTCTAAATATGAATGGGGATATAACAATTACAGTAATTCTAAAGTTGTGACATATAAAGCTGATAACAATATACCAGAAAAAACTCAAAGCAATTTCCAATTTAGAACAGCAGAAAGCTTTCTAAATAATCTTAACCAGAAAAAATCAAGCAAGGAAGTGGATTTATCTAAATACAAAGTTGGACAAAGAATTTTCCATAAGAAATTTGGTGAGGGTGTTATTACCAATTTGGAACAAGAATCGGACGATTTGAAAGTAGATATTCAATTTGATAAAGCTGGACATAAGAGATTAATGGCAAAATTCGCTGGACTAGAAATACTAGAATAAATATTAATTTGCTACGATTCATAACCATTATTAAATTAATATAAATAAATGTATATTCAAGATTTTACAGTTTCGCGCAGCTTGGAGGACTTTATGTCCGACAGCAAGAAACAAAAAATCTTCGAATATACATTTTAAAATCATTTTACATAATTGCGTGAATCATAGCAAAAATTATTTGAAATTCTTTTGACAAGTTTGTATTGCATTATTAGCAATAATTAATTCTCCACGTTCTTTTAGCATAAAAAACATAATTTCTTGTGCTGAAAAATAGGTACCGAATTCTGTCATGCCAGAATATAATTTTCCAATATATTTGTATTCATTATTAATTTCATTAAACACTAAGTAATATTTATTATCTAATTTATATAATTCAGTAATTTTGCAAAAACTTTTTAAACAATTAATTTTTTGATTTTTCAAAAAGAAACAAAAATTAAAAAAGTGTTCAATATTGTCAAAACTATATATTAAGCAATTGTTTTTTCTATTAGTACTAACTTTTTGTGGTTTTGCTTTTTTTACTGCTTTCTTTTTAGGAACTAACTTAGTTACTGTAAATATGAAATTACCATTACTTTGGTATTTAGCATCTATTCTAACTTTATTATTACCAACATTAAAACCAACTTCATCCTTAGCTTTATCTAATATATCGAGAAACGATTTTCTAGCACTAGAAGGGTCAGACATAAAGCTATCTAAATCAGTATTATTGTTAGGAAGTTCTTCATTTGACAATGTAATTTTTAATTTATAGTCACTTAATTTTTCAAATTTCATACAATCCTCCATTTTTAGTATATAATAATATAACACAAAAAAATTGAAAAGGAAAGAGCTTTAAGAAAATAAATAAAAAACAACATAAATTTTACAAAAAACACCTTGAAAAAATATGGAAAAAAATATATAATACAAATGTTAAAAAAGAAATATCCGTAAGAAAAAATGGAGGGAAGTATGGCAGCAAAGGACAAAAGTACATTAGTACTAATTATATTTATTTTATGCGGTTTAGTTATTGGAGGATTAATTGGTCAATTAACACAAGGAGTAAGCTTCTTAAGTTGGCTTTCATATGGACAAACCTTTGGAATAGCAGACCCAGTTTCATTGGATTTAGGGGTAGTAAAATTAACTTTTGGAATAATGTTCAATATCAATATTTCAAGTATTATAGGAATAATAATAGCTGTATTTATATATAGAAAATTTTAATTAAGTGGGGGCAGAAAGGAAACTTAATGCCATTAAAAATGAATGAATTGCCAGAATCAGAAAGGCCATATGAAAAAATGCAAATGTATGGTCCAAAAAAGTTATCAAATGCAGAATTATTGGCAATAATTATAAAGACAGGAACAAAAGATGCAACTTCATTAGAATTAGCAAGTAGAGTATTACTTTTAACAAATGAATTAAGAGATTTAGAAGATATATCAATTGATTCACTAGAAGCAATAAAAGGAATAGGAAGGGTAAAAGCCCTTCAAATAAAGGCAGTTTCTGAACTTGCCAAAAGAATGAGGGTGCCAGTTCAAAAGATGAACAAAATAATTAAGTCAACAAAAGATGTTGCTGATTTATTTATGGATGAACTTAGATTTGAAAAACAGGAAATTTTAAAAGTCTTAATGTTAAATTCAAAAAATGAACTAATTAAAATCAATGATTTAAAAGTAGGAAATAGTAAAGAAATAACCATTACACCTGCTCAAGTTTTGAGCGATATTGTCAAAGAACAAGTTCCTAAGTTTATTCTTATCCATAATCATCCAAGCGGAAATCCTAAGCCAAGTGAATCAGATAAAAAGTTTACAGATAGAATTATGACGAGTTCAAAGTTGCTTGGAATTTCAATGCTTGACCATATCATAATTGGAGATGGGAAGTATCAAAGTATATTTTTAGAGAGGAAAGATAACAATGAAATTTAATTTACTTGATTTTAATTCAAAAGATATAGGAATGGATTTGGGAACAGCCAATATTCTAATTGCTTTAAAAGGAAAAGGAATAGTATTAAGAGAGCCTTCAGTAGTTGCTTTAGACAGAGTTACAGGAGAAATAGTAGCAACAGGAAAAGAAGCAAGGGATATGCTAGGCAGAACACCCGAAAATATAAAAGCCGTAAGGCCTATGCAAGATGGAGTTATTGCGGATTTTACAGCAACAGGATTAATGCTAAAAAATATGCTAAAAAAAGTATGCCAAAAGTATAATGCTGGAAAGCCAAGAGTTGTTGTAGGAGTTCCATCTGGTATAACAGAAGTAGAAAAAAGAGCTATAGAAGAAGCCTTTTTACAAGCTAATGCAAAAGAAGTTTACTTAATACAGGAACCAATGGCAGCAGCAATAGGTGCTGGACTTAATGTTAAAGAACCAGTAGGTAATATGATAATAGATATAGGTGGAGGAACTACAGAAGTTGCTGTTATATCTTTAGGCGGAGTTGTAGCAAGTACATCAATTAGAGTAGCTGGAAATGAAATTGATGAAAGTATTGTTGAATATTTAAAAAAGAAAAAAGGAATTGCAATAGGATTATCAGCAGCTGAAGGATTAAAAATTGAATTAGGATGTGCGCTTCCTCTTGTATCAGAAATGACTAAGGAAATTAGAGGAAGAGATTTAGAAACAGGACTTCCTAAAAATGTTTTAGTTTCATCAAAAGATATTGAAGAAGCTATGAAAAAACCAATAAATGAAATAATAGAAGCGATAATAAGTACTTTATCTGTTACACCTCCAGAGCTTGCATCAGATATTATTCAAAATGGTATATATTTAGCAGGTGGTGGTGCACAAATTAGAAATTTAGATATTTTAATTTCACAAAAAACAGGAGTTCAAACTTATGTGGCTGATACGCCTTTAGAATGCGTAGCTATTGGGGCAGGAAAAGTTCTAGAAAATATAGATAATTTAAAAGGTGTTTTAATTAACACAGAAAAAAGAGGTTTATAATGAAAAATAAAGCTGGTATGATAGGTATTATTATAACTATTATTATTCTAATAGTAGTAGTAATTATTTCAAACATTAGTACTGGAAATTTGTGGGCCATGGAAAGTGCAGTAGGAAAACTATTTATGCCAATACAAAATGGAATAGTATATTTAAAAAATAAAATTACTGGAAACGAGCAAGAATTAAGTGATATACAAACTCTAAAAGAAGAAAATCAAAAACTTAAAGATGAAAATAGTCAATTGCAAGAACAGTTAAGAGAACTTGAAATACTAAAGTCAGAAAATAACACGTTAAAAGAATATGTAAACCTAAAAGATAAATATTCTTCATATACTACTGTTCCAGCTTACGTAATTCAAAGAAGCCTTAGTAATTATGATAAATTAATTGTAATAAATGCGGGTACAGATGATGGAATTAATGTAAATATGCCGGTTATTTCTGAATCAGGCTTAGTCGGACATGTAATTTCTGTAACTAATGATACAGCAAAAGTTCAAACAATTATAGATACAGCAAGTAATGTAAGCGCTAATATTTCAAATGTGCAAGAAAGTGTTGTATTGAAAGGAACGCTAAATAGTACAGATATATTAAGAGCAACATATATTCCGGCAGATAGTACAATATTGCAAGGTGACGAAGTTGTGACCTCAGGACTTGGAGGAATATATCCTAAAGGAATTTTAATAGGTAATGTAAAAACAGTTGTAAATACACAAAATGAAGCAGATAGATATGCTGAAATAGAAGTATCTACAGATTTTTCTAATCTAGAAACAGTATTAGTTATTACTGAACAATAAAGGAGAGAAAATTGAGAAAATTTAAAGTTATTATAATTATATTACTAATGTTTTTTTTAATTTACTTTTTACAATCTAATTTCTTTTCTTGGTTTAATATTGGTGGAATAATGCCAAACCTATTTATTTTCTTAAGTTTATTTATAGGCTTATTCGTAGGAAATAAAATGGGAGGAATATTTGGAATTATATTTGGCCTTATTTTAGATTTTGCAATAGGGAACGGTATTGGATTTACATCAGTATTCTTAGGAGTAATAGGATTGCTTGGAGAATATTTTGATAAGAATTTTTCTAAAGATAGTAGAGTAACAATTATTTTGATGCTAGTTGGTAGTACTATACTTTATGAAGTAGCAACATATCTAGTTAAAATATTTGTCTCTGGTGCAGAACCTGAAGTTCTAACATTTATACTTACATTATTTGTAGAAATTATATTTAATACATTATTAATAATTATTTTTTATCCATTAATTAGAAAATTAGGTTATTATATGGAAGATTCTTTTAAAGGCAAAAAAATTCTTACTAGATATTTTTAATTTGGAGGAAGAATGGGAAAAAAGAGTGAAAATAAATTAAGATACAATATTTTAATGGCTATTGTATACATAATAGGAATAATCCTTTTGCTTCAACTATTTAATTTGCAAATAGTAAATGGTAAAGAATATAGAGAAGAATCAAATACAAGATTAACCAGAGAGACAACGATAAAAGCAGCAAGAGGAAATATATTAGATAGTAGTGGAGAAAAGCTTGTATCCACAAAACTTGTATATAATGTGGAAATCTATAAAACAAAAATAGATAATGAGACTTTAAATAATTCATTATTATTACTTGCGACTACACTAGAAAGCAATGGAGACAAATATGTGGATAATTTCCCGATTACCGTAAATCCATATGCTTTTGAAAATGAAGAAACAGCTAAAACATTTAAAACATCTAATAAATTAGATGAAGGATATGATGCAGAAGCATGTTTTAATTATTTTAAGGAAAAATATAAAATAAGTAATGAAAATGTAGATGAAGCTTTGAAAATCATGATTCTTAGATATGAAATAGAAAAGGATGGATATAGTAATACAAAATCAGTTGAATTAGCTTCTAATATAAGTAATGCAAGTCTTGCAAAAATAAATGAAATGAGCACAAGTTTTCCAGGTATAAGTACTACATCAGAGCCAACTATTTATTATCCATATGGAACTCTTGCATCTCATATATTAGGATATGTAGGTCCAATAAGTGAAGATGAACTAAAAGGTAATGAAGAAATATATGATCAAAATGATGTCACAGGAAAAACTGGTATAGAGCAAGTTTTTGAAAAATACTTAAGAGGAACAGATGGTGTAAAACAAATAGATATGTCTGTTGATGGTATAGTTACAGATGAATATGTAGCAGAAGAAGCAATTGCAGGAAATGATATTATGCTTACAATAGATGCTGACTTGCAAAAAATAACAGAGGATGCTTTAGCAAATAATATAGAAATGATGAAAACAGGCGAACTTAGTGGTGCAACAACAGCATCGGAAGGTGCAGCAGTAGTAATAAATGTAAAAACAGGAGAAATTCTTGCAATGGCAAGTTATCCAAACTATGAACCTTCATTATTTGTTGATGGAATTAGTACAGAAAATTGGAATAATTACTTAAATGATTCAAGTCATCCACTTATAAATAAGGCAATATCTTCAATTGCTCCTCCAGGCTCTACATTTAAAATGGTAACTGCGATTGCTGGGTTAGAAAGTGGAGCAATAGATACAAGTACTAAAATAAATGACACAGGAAGATATACTTATTATAGAGACTATCAACCAGTATGTTGGAAAAGAGGAGGACATGGATGGATTAATGTAACTCAAGCAATAGAATCATCATGTAACTATTTTTTCTATGAGACTGGAAGAAGGACAGGAATTGATAGATTAGCACAAGTAGCCACTGCATTTGGATTGGGACAAAAAACAGGAATAGAATTACCATCTGAAGAACCAGGTATATTAGCTTCAAGAGATACAATGGATCCATGGGTTGATGGATACACAATTCAGGCAGCAATAGGACAACTTAATAATGCGTTTACTCCACTTCAAATGGCAAAATATACAGCAATGGTAGCTAATGGAGGAAAAAACATTGACGTTACTATTGTAAAATCAATAACTAAAGCAGATGGAACAGAGGTTTCAAGAGATGAAATCAACTCATATGTTAATGAAAAACTTGGAATAAGTGGAAATAGCGGTTCGGACATAAGTATTAGTGAAACAAATTATCAAGCAATAAAAGAAGGAATGAGAGGAGTTACAAGTGATGGATCTGGAACGGCTTATTCATACTTTAAAGATTTTGATATTGAAGTAGGGGGAAAAACAGGGTCAGCAACAACTGATACAAATCATAATGCAGATGCATGGTTTGTTGGATTTGCACCATTTGATGATCCGGAAATTGCAGTTGCAGTATATGTTAAAAACGGACAACACGGTAATTATACAGCGCCGACTGCAAGAGAAATATTTGAGCAATACTTAGGAATGAATGCAGGAACTGTTACAGAAGACATGACTGCAACTTCATATATGCAAACAGTAAGGTAGAGCATTTAGGTGGTAAGAAAAACTTACCATCTTTTCTTTACAATTTATTTTCTTCATGATATAATAAAAACGTTAAATATACGAAGGATGAAGCGGTTATAGGGAAGCCAAAACCTAAATATATTTTAAGGAAAAGATAATGACAAGAAATATTAATATTTTTTTGAGACAAGATAATATCATATTAAGAATAAAAGAAGATGCCACTAAAAGGGATATAATGGCAGAATTGAATGAAAAGTTGCCAGAGTTAAAAAGGTTCTACAAAGAAGATAAAACTCCTATATTAGTAACTGGAAAAATATTAAAAAAAGCAGAAATAGATGACATACAAGATTTAATACAAAGAGAAATGAAAGTTAAGGTTGACTTTGAAAGCCCTAGAACCCTAGGGCTACACGGAATAAAGAAAACTTTTAAAAAAGAAATTGAGACATCAGAAACTAAATATTACAAAGGATCTTTAAGATCTGGTCAAAGAATAGAATTTGAAGGTAGTGTAGTTATTTTAGGAGATGTCAATGACGGTGCAGAAGTTATTGCAGAAGATAATATCGTAGTATTAGGAACGCTTAGGGGAATGGCACATGCAGGAGCAAAGGGAAATGAAAAAGCTTTAATTGCAGCACATTCAATAGAATCTCCACAAATTAGAATATCTAGTATGATAAAAGAGAGAACAAGGGATGAGATAGATATGGAGAGATATTCATATGCATACATAAGTGATGAAGGAGTAATAGAAATGGAATAATAAGTGCTTTATTTTAAGTACTTATTATATTTTTTACTATATCTACTGAATAATAAAATATGGTTTTAAATTCAAGGAGAGCGAATGGCGCAGCCTGAGTGAACCTGAAGGTGCGTCCCTGCACCGAGAATTTAAAACCATATTTTATTTATTCAGGAAAGATGTACAAAAAATCAGCTTAATAGTAATAAAATAAGAGCGATAAAAAGAAACTTATCTTTTACATCTTCCTTATATAATATGAAGAGGACAAGAATAATTATTAAATCGTCTGTATGGAGTTTAAAACCAAAAATATCAATAATTCCATCCTCTTCTACTGGAAATAAGTTCACTTTTTATCACCACCAAAAGATTCAAACATTTGGGTCATTTTTCCCATTCTAATTAATTTTATATATTCATCAATTTTACCTTTCTTCTCATCACGAAGGTAAGGCTTAAGTGAAATCAATAATTTAGACATATCATCATTGCTATCCGCAGACTTCATTTTACTCATGATATTTTGGATTCTCATCATAGTTTCAACATCTATATTTGGAAAGTCTTGATTATTATTATTAGAACCATTATTAGAATTCATTTGAAAATTTTTTAATAATTCACTAATATTGTTTAAATCAATATTATTTGTAGAATTGTTTGATTGATTGTTAACAGTATTATTTGATTGATAACTGTTTCTTTGAGAATAGGTATTTGAATATTTATTGTAATCTTGCTTATTAGAATAATTTGAACTATTATTTCTATTATAATTAGAGCTTTGAGTATAATTATTATTAGAATTATTAGTATTTACACTGTTCTTTTGCATATTTGCCACCATATTTTTTAATTCATCAGGTATTTGATTATTTTGAATCATCTCCTGAGCTTTTTTTATCATATTATTCATATCATCATTATTCATAACCATATCCTCCACAAAATATTACATTAAGAATTGCTTACGCAAACTTATTATCTGACTATAATATTATATTCACTTACTTTAATTTTGTTACACTTTTGTAAAGAAAATTTAATAAAAGAGCGGATAATTCAATTTCCGTATATTAAAAAGTCATGAAAAAGCCTAAAAAACCAGATTAGATATTGAACTTATTTAATTATAGGTTTAATATATAAAAAACATTAGCTCGAATTGGCTTTATTTGATATGGCAAAATGTCAAAAAAAGCAATAAAAGCCTTGAATTTTAGCTTAAAATAATATATAATTAAGTTATGTTAATTCAAGAAAATTAGGAGGTTAAAATGAAAAGAATAACTAACAAAATCTTTGCTATTTTGCTTGTTATGTTGTTGTTAGGAACTCAGTTTATTACAACTGGGGTTTATGCAGCTAATCTTTTAGAACAAAATAACAACACAAACCAAGAAAATGTAAAATTTAATGCAACAATAGGAGATGATAGTTCTCATGATCAATATTCGTATACAGCAAATATTGATTCTGATGCAAATAAACTTTATCTTTCTACAAGTGTTGAGAATACAGGATATTTAAAAGATATAGTTATTAGACTAGAAAACAATAATTATATTTTAAAAACTGACGGAATAGAAGATGAGAGAATAAAAAGTATTTCTCAAGATAGAGTAGAACTAAATATGATTAGTGCAGGACAAACTATCGACTTAGCAATTCCAATTACTTTAGATAAGCAAGACAATATATCTAAAGATACTTGGGGTAGAGAAAGTAAGGTTATATTAGAAGCAACATATGTTAATGAAGATAACAAAGAAAGAAAAGTAGAAAAAGAATTAGTACAAAACTTATCTTGGACAGTAGATGAAAATTCTTTATCTAGTGAAACATCTCAAAGTGTTATTCGTTATTTAACATATAATAATCAAACAATGTTAAGTGTTATTCTAAGTGATAAATTAAAAGATGCGAAAATGCCAATTGATTCTAAGGAATTATTGGTTACTGTTCCAGAGTTGTCTGGAAATAAACCTTCTAAAATAATTATAAATGCAATAGATACAGCTAATACAAATGGAGTATTAGACGGAACAGCCTTTTCAAATGAAAATTGGACCTATGATGAAAATACTGGAACAATTACAATTAAAGTAAATAATCCAGAAGATGAAGAAGGAAAAATTGCTTGGAATAAAGAACTAGCAGATAGATTTGTTATTACATATTTATATGATGTAAACATGAATGAAGAAGCTACAACAGTTACATCAAAAGTGACAGCAAATACTACATTAATAAATGGTATGAGCTTTACAAATGAAACACAAGAAAATGATTATACAATAGATGGAAAAATTGGAGATATTGTAACAGCAGAAATTACAAGTAATGTAGAAACTCTAAATAAAGGGTATATGTATAATAACATAAATACTAGTGAAGGAAAGAAAGAAACAGAATTTTCTGAAGATTACAAAATAAATATTGGTTTAGCTGAAGCATTAGATAAGGTAACTGTAAAAGATTTAGGAGAATTATTTAATGAACAAAATATAAGTAATTCTGTATACACTAAAAAAATTAGTGTTTCACAAGAAGAACTTATAAAAGTACTTGGAGAATCAGGTAGCATTAATGTTTTAAAAGAAGATGGAACATTAATAGGAACTCTAAATAAAGATAAATTAGAATTAGATGTAAATTCTTCAAAAATTACTTTTGAATTTAGCAAACCAGTATCTGAAGGAGATATAACAATTCATGCAGATAAAGCAATCTCAGGTGAATTAAATCTTTCAAAAGAAGAAATTCAAAGCTTTACAAGTATGACTTCAAGAATATTAATAAATCAAGAAGCTACTAAAACAATTACATTAGAAGAACCTACATCAAAAGCAAGTATTGAAATTAGCAACAATAACCTTTCTACAGTAGTAGAAAATGAAGATGTTATTATCACAGCAACACTAGAAAGAGATGATATAACAGATGCTTTATATCAAAATCCAGAAATAATGATTAGATTACCTGAAGAGGTAACAAATATTGAATTAAAAGATGCAAAATTATTATATGAAGAAGAATTAACACAAAATGAATTTAGAGTAGAAGGAAATACTATATACTTATCTTTAAATGGATTACAAACAAAATATGCAACTCAATCTGTATCTAAAGGAACAGTAATCCGTTTAGTAGTTGATTTAACTTTAGATAATTTAGCACCAAGTAAAGAAACAAATATTACATTAGATTATACAAATCAAAATAATTATTCAGTTCAAAGAGAAGCAGCTACAAACTCTGTACAAGCTCCTGTAAATGTTGTTGCACCTACAGGATTTGTTACAATAAATTCTTTAACTGGATATAATGGAGATGAAAAAGTTACTTCACAAGAAGGAAACGAAGAAATTGGAAGAATAGCAGCAAATTCTTCAGAAAAAACAATGCAAGTAACAGGAACAATAGTTAATAACCTAGGAAATGATGCAACAGGAGTTAAGGTATTAGGAAGAATTCCTTTCTCAGGAAATACAAAAGTTGGAACTAATGAAAACCTAGGAAGCAATTTTGATACAAAATTAGCAAGTGGAATTACTTTAGACGGAATAACAGGAACTATATATTATTCTACTAATGGAAATGCAGATGCTGATTTACAAAATTCAAGTAATGGATGGACAAATGATTATACAGCAGATGCAAAATCTTATTTGATAGTATTAGATGGAGCTATGACAAATACAACAAGATTTAACTTAAATTATAATGTAACAGTTCCAGCAAACTTACAATACAACAATACAGTAAAATCAAATTTTGGGATATATTATGATAATGATGCAGCAGAAGGAACAAACCAAAATGTTGTTGCAGCAACACCAGTTGGAATTACAACAGGATTAGAACCAGATGTTACAGCAGAAATTACAGCTTATGATTTTAATACAGGAGCTCAAATAGCAAATGGAGCAGATATTAAAGAAGGACAATATATCAAATTTAGAGTAAAAGTAAAAAATAATGCTGATGTTCCAGCAACAAATGTAAAAGTAACTCAAACAATGCCAGACGAATTAGCAGCATTAGTTTACCAAGAAGGTTCTACAGGAGGACCAGGAAGTTATGTATTAAACTATGAACTTACAGAACAGGTTCAAACAATAGAAAGTTTAGGAGCTGGAGAAGAGAAAGAACTTGAATTTAATGTAGGAAATATTGAAATAATTGATGATACAGAAGAAACGGAAGAAACAGAAGACCCATATCAAACACTAACAAGTTTTAAAGTTGTGTCAGATCAAACACCTGAACAAGTATTAGAATATTCATTCCATAATACAAAAGGAACATTAAGATTAAGTTTAATTGCAGATGTAGAAGGAAAAGTATCAACAGGTGATGTTTTCTCATTCTATGCGACTTTAGAAAATGTAAATAGAGATGAAAAAAATAATGTAGTACTTAATTTAAAACTTCCTCAAGGAATGGAATACTATGGAACAGAGTATGAGGAATACTATAATAGAGAAACTAACATATTAAGCTATCCAATTGGACAACTTAGTTCTTTAAGAACAGTACGTATTCAGTTCTATGCTAGAGTTTCAGGAGAGCTTTCAAATGATGCTAGTGTAGTTGCTAGTGCAACTTATGATGGCGGACAAGAAGAATTTTCTAATTCTATTTCATACTATTCTTCAAAAGTAGATATTTATACAGAACAGTCAACAAATCTTCCTGATGGAACAATGCTAGATACAGACCAACTTGAGTTTTATGTAGATATTGAAAATAGAGGAGATACTGATGTTAGATTAACATTTGTAGATACTCTTCCAAGTGGCTTAAGACTTGCTAATTATAGATTAGTTGTTAATGGACAAGAAGTTGCAAGTTCAACAGGTGGATTCATAAAAACTAACTTCACTTTGAAAGCAGGAGAAAATGCTAGAGCTACGATTAGAGCAAGAGCAAATACTATTGCACAAGGACAAGAAACTACAGTGGAAAATAAACCAACATTACAAATAGTAGATGGAGATGAAGTTTCAATTAACTCTGTAAGTGTAAGAATCCAAGGAACTGGAGACTATGAGCAAGGTGGGTCAGATGAACCTTCAATAGATGGTACATATAGAGTTACAGGTAATGTATGGATTGATGATAATAATGATGGAAGAAGAAGTTCAGAAGAACCTAGATTTGCTAATATAAGAGTTATGTTATATGATTCTACTACTGGAGCAATAGCAAAAGACGTTTCAGGAAATGATTTAGTAATGACAACTGGAGAAGATGGAAGATATACATTTAATAATGTAAAACCTGGACAATATAATGTTGTAGCAGAATTTGATACAAGTATATATAGAGTAACAGTTTATCATGCAGAAGGAATTTCAGAATCTGAAAATTCAGATTTTGTAAATGCAACTCTAGATGGGAAAGAAGTTGCCGCAACAGATAACTTTACAATTACTAATAGCAATTTCTATAATTTAGACTTAGGATTATCAAGAATAAGAAACTTTGATTTAAGTATTGACAAAACAATTTCAAGAGTAACAGCAACAAATCCTAATATAGAAACAATTGTACAAGAAGTTAATGATTCTTTTGGAAAGATTGATTTATATAATACAAGAATTGAAGATACAACTGTACTTGTAGAATACAATATAACAGTTACAAATGAAGGTGAAATTCCAGGATATGCAGAAGAAATAGTTGATTATTTACCAGAAGGAATGGCATTTAGTTCTGAATTAAATAATAACTGGTATATGGCTAGTGATGGAAACCTTTATACAACAAGCTTGGCTAATACGATTATAAACCCAGGAGAGAGCAAAACAGTAACTTTAGTATTAACCAGAAAGATGACTGGAGAAAATACAGGAACAGTACATAATTTAGTAGAAATAAGTAAATCATATAATGAATATGGATTAGAAGATAGAGACTCTACAGCAGGAAATAAACAAGATGGTGAAGATGATATTTCTTATGCGGACTTATTAATCACACTAGGAACTGGTAGAGAAGTAGCTTCTTTTATCGGAATTACCATAGGAGTACTTGCTATTATAGGCGTAGCAGTATGGATTATCAAAAAAAGAGTCCTAAATAAAATATAGAAGGGAGGGAGAATATGAGAAAAATATATAAAAAATTAATAATTTTGTTTATTAGTATAATAGCATTGTTGGTGTTTCAGGGAACTGTAAGTGCTAGAACATTCCCATATGAATCTCAAGCATATGAGATTGAAGATGATTTGTTTTGTATGGATCAGAGTAAAGCTTTACTTTTTATAGGAAATGGAGAAAGTGAAGATTATATGGACTTTTCAGAAAGTTCCATATCTGATCCAGAACCATCATCTGTTTACGCAGCTTGGGTAAGTGAAATAAGTGCAAATGATCCAGAAGGTGTACAGAATGCAGTATGGGCTTCTATGCAATGGAACAACCCATCAACTGTACTTGAATCTAATTCTCCACCTTTTAGCACAGCAGGAATGTCAGATGAAGTAGAGGCTAGATCATATCAATATGGAACAGTATATTATAAAATCTTTTCTCAACTAGGAAGTAATCCATTATTTACAATTACTTACAATGATTTAAAAATGATGGTTGACCAAAACAATAAGACATATACTATAGGACCATATAAATTAACTGTAAACGCAGGAGACGATGAGGCAAAACAAATTTTATATAATGAAATTATAGGAACAGGAAATCAAGCTTATTCTGATGCTACTAGATTTGCGGAATTTAAAGGTATATCTGGATTAGATGGAACAAATCCAATATTCCTAAATTCTTCAAGAAACCAAATTGACTTTCCAGACTTTGTAAATGATGAAGAATTTTACATACAATTTCAACCAAACAATGATGGAGAAATTGATTATACAGGAGACTTTACAATAGATGTAGATTATATATCTAGCATGAGTGCAACAGTACATAAATATACTCCTGAAAGCTTAGATTTTAATAATATAAGTTATAAAATAGAAGATTATACTCGTGTGAGTCATCGTCATGATTATGATTCTGATGGAGACGGAATAGATGATTCTACATATTATACTTATACATATGAAGATATAGTTATAGGAGTTGATATATCAGATTCAAAAAGCTCAAGATCATGGCATCTTGAATTTGATTATGATGGTTCCTTTGATCATAGACCTACTATGGGAGATATTGTAGGAGATATTACAATTGATGAAGGTAATGCAGCAGGAATAACAAGTCGTATACAACCAATGGTAGAAATATATGACTGTTCTCCAAACTGGTCTACACTACAAAGTCCTGGTCAAGGATTTGATGTAGATATGTACATTGGTGGATATGTATGGCAAGAATTAAGTGACTTAACAAAAGAAAGTGATATGGACGGAAGATTCAACGATGGAGCTGAATCAAAATTTGCAGGAATTCAAGTAGAATTATATGATGCAAATACAGATACTTTTGTAAGTAGTACAACTACAGACCAATATGGAGCATATGGATTCAAAAATATTAACCCAATGCATAAATATTATGTAAGATTCATATACAACGGAATGGTATATCAAGACACTTATTATAAAAATGATTTAAGTGGAGGATATTCGACAGCTAGAGAAAGAGATAGTGATAGGGAAGATTTAAATCTAAAATTTGAGACAATAGATTCATCACCAGATAACTATCAAGACGGTGGCTGGAAGAAAGTATATAGTTTTTACGAAAAAATAAAGAACTCACGAGGTGACTATATATCATATAGTGGCTCATCGGGAACAAATGCAGATATAAATGAAGGTGCATTTAGATTCTGTGATGCATGGGATATATTTAAGGAATTAGCTACATATGGAAATGACTATGATATGACTAATAAAGACTCTATGGAAAATACGTATATAGATAAATATACGCAAGCAATGGAATATAATGATATAGAAGGAGACTTCAAGAGTGAGCTTAGCAGTATAGGTGTTGATAGTCAAGAACAAGATAATATCTGGGAATATATTCAAGATTGTCTTATTAGTGCATATACAATAAACTATCCAGAGGAAAATGTTTTCTTACTAGAAGACATAGACAATCCTCAAGACGGTTCACTACTAGGATATGATAACCTATATACTAAAGATAGAGACCAAAGTAGAAATGTAGATTTCGGATTATATTTAAGAGATACAGCAGATTTAGGACTTCAAAAAGACGTTTACAAGGCAATTGTCAGAGTAAATGGTAAAACACATGAATACGAATATAATAAGAAAGATGCGGATATTGATGATGATGGAGCATGGAAGATTTCAGTAAGAGCAGCAGATTATCTATATAATGGAGATTATCGTTATACTAGAGAAATACGTAAATCAGAATATCTATATGATGGAAGTATTTATGGAGCAAATGGTGGAACAGATGCTAAAGACCTACAAGTATATGTAACATATAGAATAGCCGTTAGAAATCAATCAGCATCATATGATACTATAGTAAATGAAATAGTAGATTACTATGACTCAAACGAATATGAATTTGATGAAAACAATCCAATAATTAGTGAAAATACTTATGTAGGAGATAGGGCAGGAGATAGAATAGGTGATTTAGATGTATCTACAAGCACTACATTATCAAATGGTAGAGGAGATACAACACTTACAAATTACTATGAACCATTATACCTAAGTGGAATAACTGATGAAAATGGAAATGAAGCACTTCCTACAAATGGAGGAATGGCATTCGTATATCTAACATTAAAAGTTAAAACACATACTGACGAAAATGGTATGGATGGACGTGTTCAAATGGATGTAAACGTAAGCAGCGGCGCAGAAAAAGGCGTTGGAAAACGTAATATTGCAGAAATAAATGGATACTCAACATACTATAAAGATGGAGCAACAATTCCAGACGAATTAGATTCTGGAGATTCTACTATAGATGAAGATGTAGGAGGAGACGTTGCTGGTGTAATTGATTTAGACTCAAGTGTTGGTAACTTAAGTGATGACGATATAGATAATGATGGTGACCTAATAATTGATGATGATCCAGTTTCAAATAGAACAGAGGATGATACAGATAAGGCTCCAAACATTAAATTAGTATTTCCACAAAGTGATGCAGATGAAAGAACATTTACAGGATATGTATTCGAAGATAATAGAACTGAAGCTTCAGGAAAAGCAGCAGTAGGAAATGGTAGATACGATTCTGGAGAAGCAAAAATTAACGGTGTAACAGTTCAGTTAGTAGAATTAGTACAAGAAGTTGATGCTAGTGATGCAGGTAGTCCAACAGGAAACTACTTAGGAGAATATGTATGGTATGCTAAGAGATATGAAAATGGTAACTGGGTTGATGTAGATAGTTCAAGTTCTTCGGGAAGTAGAAGATACTATAGTGGACAAATTGGAACAGTAGCTCCAATTATCACAGGACCAGGTGCAACAGCAGTTGGTGGATATGATATAACAGAAGAAGGACAATACGCATTTAAGGCTATACCAGCCGGAGACTTCTTTATAAGATTTATATATGGAGATACAACACAAACTACATTAACAACAAGTGCAGGAGAAGGTTCAGAAGTTGTAAGCTTATTAACATCAAACGGAATAACAACTGATGTTAATGGTGAACAAGGATTTATCTCAACTGAAGGATTAAATGCTAAATCGTATAATGGTCAAGATTATAAGAGTACAACATATCAAGCAGGAGTAAGTCAAACAGGTTCATACAATGGTGTTGACGCATATACAAGATATGATGAACAAAATTACAATATCACTATTAATGAGAACCAATCTCCAGTAAACGGTAGCAGCTCAAAATATCAAATTAGTAAATATATTGATAGAGAAGCTACAAATGTAGATGGTACAGAGAAGAATGTAATGTATTATTACAATATTGGCGAAAGTGCAACACAAAGCGGTGTTTCAGATGCTAAAGACGTAGGAAACATTAGAGATAGTTCAAATAATTATTCTAGTGGTAAAACCGATATAGATGGAGAAACACATCAAACATTAGTAAATTCAAGAGCAGAAGTATTAGCTGCAGGATTAAAAGTAAATTCTAACAACAATGCTAATGACCAAGTCTCTATGATAAAAGAATTAATGGATAATACTGCAATGACATCTCAAACTGGTGTTATAAATACAGAAATAGAATATAACAGAACAGAAACAGGAGACCAGGGAGATAACAATGGAATGTCATATGTTATAGATGATATAGACCTTGGACTTGCAGAAAGACCAGTTGCACAATTAAATATGGATAAAGAAGTAACTAATATGAGAATTACTTTAGCAGATGGTACAATTTTATTTGATACAGGACATTCTGTAACTAACGTATCATATGCAGAACATACAGGACATATAGCAGATTACCTAGGCGTTCCAGATGAAAATAACGGACCTGCATATAGATTAATAGGTGTAACAATGGGAGCTAACTCAGAAAGCACACCAGAATTAATCACAACATACATGGACGAAGAATTAATGTATGGTGCTAGAATAGAGTTAATATATACATTTACTGTAACTAATATAGGTGAAGTAGATTATATGGATAATCAATTCTATTATACAGGTGTATCAAATGCTCCAAATGACTTAAATAATGTATCAACATCAAGAGCAGATACTGTAGTAGATTATGTATCTAATAACCTTCAATTCTTACCTACAAATAGTAATAATTCTACATGGTCAATTAGAACAGTTGATGACTTAATTAAAAATACTAATACTGGAACAAATATAGGAGATAATACGAACTTAGTAAGCACTAAATTTACAGATACATTAAGAACATATAATGCTCTTACAACAACAAAGGCTTTAGGTGATACAAACCTATATCCAGAAACATTTGGTTCAGGTACGGCAAATGTATCAACTCAAATGATGTTATCTTCAACATTAACTCCAGATAGTGGAGATGACAGTATGGTATACAATAACTTAGCTGAAATGGTTCAAGTGTCTAATGACCAAGGTAGAAGAATGAAATTCTCTATTGTTGGTAACCAAGCAATGGCAAACCAAAGCTTAGGCGTCGGAGACCCAGCAAATCCTGATGAAGGTATTTATACAAAATCAGACTTAGTAACACCTGAAGAACCTGACGCAGACAGTTCACAACAAGTATTAATATTACCACCAACAGGTGCTAATAGAAATTACGTAATGTGGATTGTAATAGGACTTGTTATAGCTGTATTGATTGGCGGAAGTATATTCTTAATTAGAAAGAAAGTACTAAAAAATAAATAAAAAATAGCGAGACTAGAATTCTAGTCTCGTTTTTTTGTAAACATATTGTTTTTTTAGGGATTTTAGGGTAAAATAAGTAAAAAAATATCACAATGTGTAAGATACTTTTTTAAATTTCGGTACTAAATTTGACAAAAAAATCAAATGGCAGAGATTAAAATAGTAGTAAATTAAAAAAGTAAGAGGTGTGAAGGATGTTACAAAATATTTCAAAAGAATTAGGATATGATGAAGAAATACATAGCGAAAGCAGAAAAAATTATTCGGAAGCTGCTAAAAAAATATTTACTGTACAGAATATAGCTGTATACATTTTAAGTTTATTAATATCAATGGTGGGATTTGGAGATGGAGCAATAATCGCTCCATTTGGCATAGCATTAGTTGCTGCTAGCATAAGTAGAGGTCTGCCATTGTTTATGGTATATATTGCAAGTTTGATTGGTACAGGCATAGGTTTTGGAATAAATGGATTGCTTATATATATAGTTAGTTCATTATTAGTTCTTTTGTCAGTTATAATTACTAAACCAAAAAGAAATGATATTGATGCAAATGAAAGAGTAAAAATTGGTGGAAATTTAGCAATATCAGTTTTTCTAGTTCAACTAATATACATATTATTCACAGGATTCTACTTTTATGACTTCTTAACTGCAATAATGATAAGCATTACTACATATATATTTTATAAAATATTTGTAAATTCATTATCAGTAATTAGTGAATACGGAATCAAGAAAGTATTTTCTGCCCAAGAAGTAATAGGAGCAAGTCTGCTTGTTGCCATAGCAGTTTCAGCGCTAGGAGACCTTAGCATATTTTCATTTTCTCTAAAAAATATTATATGTATTTTCATAGTATTATATTTAGGATGGAGAAATGGAATTTTAGTTGGAGCTACAAGTGGAATAACTGTAGGAGTCGTACTTAGCATAATTGGTGGAGGAGAAGAGATATTAATTGCTGCATTCGCGATTTCAGGAATGATAGCAGGTCTTCTTAATAGATTTGGAAAAATAGGAGTTATTGTTGGATTTATTATTGGAAACATTGCTGTTGCATATGCTGCGAGTGGAGGAGTAGATAACATAATTTTATTTCAAGAAATTTTAATTGCAGCTGTAGGACTATTATTTGTTCCTAAAAGAGCAAAAATAAATATAGAAGATGTTATTCCAGATACAAAATTATTGCCTGAAGCGGGAAGAAATTTAGAAGAAAGTCAAGAAGCACTTTCAAAATTAACAAGTATATCAAAAACAATTTCTGAAATGGCAAATAACTTTAAAGAAAATGAAACATATGAGAAAAATTTAGAGGTATTTGAGGACGAGCTATTAAATAGTTTAGATGGTTTAGAAGGAAATGCCCTATATGATGATATATACAACAATGAAGGAAACATAATAGAAGATATATTAAATAATTTGTTGGAAAACGGTGTTATGACTGAAAATGGAATTATTAGTATATTTGCAAAGCATAATATATATTTAATGAATTCGGAAAATCCTAGAGCAAAGGATAGCGAATTGCAAGAAATTAGAGATATGATAAAAGCAATAAACATTGCATATAGAATAAGTAAAAATAATTTCATTTGGCAAAAGAAACTTGAAGAAAATAATAAAAATTTATCAATGCAATTAAAAACTGTATCTAATGCTATAAAAGATATAGCAAATGGTATGGAAGAAAAAGTAGAAAGCTATGATGAAGAAAAAAAGAAAATAAAACTTCTACTAGAAGAAAAGAACGTAGACATTAAAGATTTAAACATAAAACAAGAGAAAAATGGAAGATATATAGTAAATATATATTCAGATATTTGTGATAATGAAAATGGAAAGAAATGTCCAATTAAACCAATAGAAAAAGTTATATCAAATGTGCTAGATGATAAATTTATGCTTCAAGAACAAAAATGTGGAATAAGACTTAATAAAAATGTTTGTGCTTATACTTATATATCAGATGATAGATATATATTACAAACAGGTGTGGCAAAAGCTAAAAAGGACGATTCTATTGTTTCAGGAGATAATATGTCTCAGTTAAGATTAGCAGATGGTAAATATTTGTTAGCAATAAGCGATGGAATGGGTTCTGGAGCAGATGCAAGAAGAAATAGTAAAATTGCAATAAGTATGTTGGAAAGATTATTAAGCTCTGGATTTGATAAAGAAACATCTATAAATTTAATTAATGCCGCAATTATGAATGCAAATAAAGAAGAAATGTATGCAACACTTGATATAGAAATATTGGATTTATATGATGGAAAAATAGAAATCCTAAAAAATGGAGCTTGTCCAACATATATTAAAAGAAATAAAAATGTAACACTTATAAAATCAGAATCATTACCAACAGGAATAGTAAATGAAATAAATATTGATACATATGATAAAGATTTAGAAGATGGCGATATTGTGGTTATTTGTAGTGATGGTATAATAGAATCAAACCGCGAATATGCAAATAAAGAGTTGTGGGTAAAATATTTACTAGAAGAAATACAAACTGATAGTCCAGAAAGAATAGCAGATATTATACTTCACGAAGCTATTGATAATGATTTCGGAAAAGCTAGAGATGATATGAGTGTAATTGCTTTTAAAGTAAATAAGAAAAAATAAGATATGTGAGCTTTGAGGATGTTCCTTGAAGCTCAATTTTTTTGTAAATCTATTGAAAAAAACACATAAAACTGATATATTATATATGAATAAAAGTATATGGAGGTAAAGATGGCAGGCCGCGGTAGAAGATACGATGGAGAACCTAAATTAAATATAAAAAAGGTATTAGCAGTTTTAATATTATTAATTGTTATAATAATGTGTATAGTGCTTATATTTAAGTTTGCTACACCAGAATCAGATGTAGAAACAAAAGTAGTAGCAAATTCATATATAACGGTATATTCAGGTGGAAAATGGGGAGTTATAAATTCAAGTGGTGAAACCATAATTGAACCAACATATGATGATATGATTATAATTCCAGACCCATCAAAAGCCGTATTTATATATCAATCAAATGTAGATTTAGAGAATAATACATATGATTCAAAAGCTATAGATGACAAATCAAAAGAATTATTTTCTGGCTATGATAAAGTAGAGGCATTGCAAAATATAGATAGTAGTAATATTATTAGTTATGATACAAATGCTTTAAAGGTATCAAAAGAAGGAAAATATGGACTTATAAACTTTGCAGGAAAAGAATTATTAGCTTGTGAATATGATTCAATAACTCCTCTTAAAGGAGTAAAAAATAGCTTACTAACAAGTAAAGATGGAAAATATGGATTAGTAGATAATAGTGGAAATGTAATAATAGAAAACTCATATACAGAAATAGAAGCTTTAACTAATAGATATGAAGATGGATATGTAGTAAAAGATGAAAACGGAAATTATGGATTAATTAACTATAATAAAAAACAAGTTTTAGAGTGTAAATATTCAGAAATATTACCAGCATGCGGAAATGAATTATATGTAGTTAGAGAAAATGGTAGCCTAAAGGTAGTTGATACAAATGGACAAACTAAAGTAGAAAATAAATTTAGTGATGTAAAAAGTATTGATGGAAATAATATGATAATAATTAATGATGGCAAATATGGAATAATGGGAACAGAAGGTGATACAAAAGTAGAGGCTACATATGAAGATTTATCATATGTTTCAGGAGAAAATTATATAGCTAAAAAAGATGGAAAATATGGAATTATCAACTTAGCTAATGAAACTTTAGTAGAATTCAATTATACAAATATGATTTATATGAAAGATGAGAATTTCATAGAAGCAGATAGAGAAGATGGACAGACAGATTTACTAAATAATAATTTTGAAGTAAAAGTAACTGGAATTGTTTCAGAAATAAATGGAACAAATGGTTATGTAAAAGTAAGAGTCGATGATGATTATAAATATTATAACTTTAGATTAGAAGAAAAAACAGCAGCGGAAGTATTTACAACAAATACATTATTCTTATCAGAACAAAATGGAAAATATGGATTTGTAGACAAAAATGGAGTCGTAATTGTTGATTACATTTATGATGATGCAACTGAACAAAATTATTATGGATATGCAGCAGTAAAATCAAATGGAAAATGGGGAGCAATTGATCAAACAGGAAAAGTTGTAGTTTCTCCATCATATGATTTAAATCAAAATACTGTAATTAGTTTTATTGGAAAATGGCATTTAGCACCAGATTTGAACGCAAATTATTACACAGATGAAAATGAATAAAACGGAAAGGAAAACGAATGATGGAAAGTGAAAATAAATATAAGATAAAACCTATTTTGATTAATACAAAATATTATCATGAATTTTATCAGAAACTTCTAATTACAGGTTATAAAATTAAAATTTGGAATAAGAAGACAGATAGTAAAATATTTAAATATTATCTTCCTGTAATTCGTGAATATATGTTTTGGACATTTAATATAAAAGATAGCAAAGAATTTGAAAAAATGGATGTCGAAACTAGAGCTGCTATATGTAATAATTACAAATGCACTATTTTTGAAAAAGATGGTACTCAAATTGTATGCTTTTCAACTGGAATCGGGTTCATAATAGGAGATGAAGTAGAAAAGGATATAATAGAAAGTAATTATTTACAAGACATTGAAGAAATCAATATAGATAAAAGCAAAACATTTAAAATATCTGCTGAGGAGGAAGAGATATATAGCTATATTCTGGTTTTATATAAATTTGTGTTCCTAAGTAAATTAGATAAAATAATGGAAAACAAAGAAATGTTTAATAGGAACAGAAAATTGTTTGTAGATTTTGTTCAAGATATTTATACAAAAAGAATAACTGATAATGCAGTAGAAAATAAGAAGATAGATGAATGGGAAGAAAAACTAGGAATAGAAAAATTATATATATCTGTCGAAAACAAATTTGACTTATTTTATAAAAATACTAGATTAGATAGCCATGATAGTATGTTTAGAATTACTATAATATTATTAATCGTATTAATAATAATAGGAACAATAAATCTTGGAAATTGGATTGCGTAATATGAATGTGTATGTAGGAAATGATATAATTGAAGTAAAAAGAATACAAGAAAGTATAGAAAACTTAGGAGATAAATTCCTAAATAGAGTATTTACAGAAAAAGAAATTGAATATTGTGAAGAAAAAAATGTAATGAAATACCAACATTATGCTGCTAGATTTGCTGCAAAAGAAGCGGTATTTAAGGCAATATCAAAAAAATTAGATAATAAATTTAGCATACGGTTGGAAAGATGTAGAAATATTAAATGATGAAAATGGAAGACCTTATGTAAAAACAAATATTAATGTAAAAGTGGATTTAAGTATATCACATATAAAAGACTATGCAGTGGCTACAGCAGTAGCAGTAATAGAATGAGGAGGAAAAATGGAATATTTTGATTCACATGCACACTATGATAGTTATCGTTTTGATGAAGAAAGAGACGATATCATAAATAAAGTATATAATGAAGGTGTTACAAGAATTGTTAGTGCCGGATATAGTTTAGAAGGAACAAAAATAAACCTAGAATTATCAAAAAAATATCCATTTATATATACAACAGCAGGAATATCTCCAAATGATTTAGGTGAAGACTGGCAACAAGACATAGAAGAGATAGACAAAATTATTATGGACAATTTGAACTCAGGAAAGATTTTGGCGGTTGGAGAGATAGGATTTGACTATCATTATGATATAGATAAAAAAATCCAATATGAGGCATTCTCGAAGCAAATAGACATAGCTAATAAATATGAACTACCGATTGTAATTCATACTAGAGATGCAGTGATGGATACAATTACAATGCTTAAAGAAAAAACAGTAAAAAATAAAGGAATTTTCCACTGTTGTCCATTAAATAGAGAATTAGTAAAAGAAGCACTTAAACTTGGGTATTATATTTCTATGGCAGGACCAGTTACATTTAAAAATTCAAAAAATGCTGATGAAATAATACAAATGGTACCGACAGATAGAATGCTTATAGAAACAGATAGTCCATATTTAGCACCTGAACCTGTTAGAGGTACAACAAATAATTCAATAAATTTAAAATATATTGTGAAAAAAATAGCTTCAGTCAAAGGAATGAGTGAAGAAAAAATTGCAAGATTAACATATGAAAATGCAGAAAGAGTTTTTCAAATAGCTAAATAATAAAATTCACCAATATTTTTTTCTTATTTCACGCCACGAGGACGTGGCGCACAGCTTACTCCAAGCTTTCGCTCGCTTGAAATAGAAAAAAATTGGTGAATTTTTAAATTAGTTATTTCCAAAATCTACTTTTACAGCTTTTTTAGCTTCTTCATTATCTACATTAAATAATGTAGATGCTTTGAATCCAAACATATTTGCTACTAAATTAGAAGGAAATGTCTCTAATTTAGTATTATACATTGTAACTGTATCATTATAAAACTGTCTTGAATAAGCAATTTTATTCTCTGTTTCAGAAAGTTCTGCTTGCATAGCATTAAATGATTGATTAGCTTTTAAATCAGGATAATTCTCAGCAACAGCCATAATAGTTTTTAAAGTATCAGAAAGAGCATTATCTAGATTAGCCTTTTCTTCTACAGTTGATGCTTTTGCCCATGAAGAACGTAAATCAGTTACTTTAGTAAGAGTTGACTCTTCATGTTTCATATATCCTTTTACAGTCTCAACTAAATTAGGAATTAAATCAAATCTTCTTTGTAGTTGAACATCTATTTGACTCCATGCGTTTTGTACACGTTGTCTTAATGTAACTAAATTATTGTATATGACAACAAGTATAATAGCAATTACAACTACAATTGCTAAAATAATCCAGCCCATAATATCCTCCTTTTTCATATTATATATTATTAATATATCATAATATGAAAAAATTAACAAGTAAAAAAGTAAAAAATATAATATGGCTTGTTTTCAGTGATTAAAACAAAAATATTATGTAACTTGAAAATAAAAGCCTTTGAGCCGTAAGCAAAACTGGAAATTAAGACCTAATTTGACATATTTAATAAAAGATGTTATAATAATACTTGTGTTACTTAAAGGAGGTTTTATGAGGAAACGAATAAGTAAACAAAATAAGCAAGAGAAAGCAACTATTTCGCTCAAGAAAATTTTCATAATAACAATAATTTTCTTAATACTAGCTGGTATGATGAGCGTTATGGCTACAAGTCAAAAGCTTACATCTGTTAAAATATTACTTTCAAGCGGATACGAAATGGATGTTATGACAACAAGTACAAAAATATCAGATATTTTAGCAGAAAATCATATTGTTGTATTAGACGATGAAACTGTTACACCAAATATTGATGAAGAATTATCAGATAATAAAACAATTACTATAACAAAAGGTGCAAAACAAACAGATGACACTTCTTATATGACAGCAGAAGAAATATTAGCAAGCTATACACAAATTGTAGAAAAAGTAGTAACAGAAGAAGTTGAAATACCTTTTGAAACAATAACAAAAGACGTATCAAATGGAAGTTATGCAACTCAAAATAGAGTAGTACAAAGTGGATCTAATGGTCTAAAAAGGGTAACATATAAAATAAGATATCAATCTGGTACAGAAATTGAAAAAACAGAAATTTCATCAGAAGTAATAAAAGAGCCAGTAGATAAAATAGTTGAAGTTAGAACAAAGCAAGTTACATCAAGAGGTGGAATTGTAACAGGATCTGTTGCAGAATACCAAGCATATGCAGAAAAAAGATGTTTTGATTATGGATGGTCTGATGCAGACTTTCAAGCTTTAGTAAAACTATGGAATAAAGAAAGTGGATGGAACCCAGCAGCGCATAATTCAAGCTCAGGAGCACATGGAATACCTCAAGCATTGCCTGCAAGTAAAATGGCATCAGCTGGTTCAGACTATTTAACAAACTATAAAACACAAATCAACTGGGGACTAAATTATATTAAATCAAGATATGGAAGCCCATCAGCAGCATGGAATCATTCATGCAAAAAGGGATGGTATTAATATATATCCAATAGTGTAATATTATTATGCTATTGGATTTTTTTATTTACATATAAGGCAAAACATGGTATAATATGCGCGAGGTAAAAGAAATGAAATTAATATCATGGAATGTAAATGGATTAAGAGCAGTAATAACAAAAGGATTCGAAAAAGCATATAAAGAAATCGATGCAGATATATTATGCCTTCAAGAAACAAAAATGCAACAAGACCAAATCACGGATGAAATAAACAATATTTTCAAAGATAGATATGTGTATTGGAATAGTGCGATTAAAAAAGGATATTCTGGAACATGTGTTATATCAAAGGAAAAGCCATTGAATGTAACTTATGGTATAGGTAAAGAAGAGCATGATGGAGAAGGAAGAGTAATTACTTTAGAATTTGAAAAATATTTTTTAGTAAATTGCTATACTCCAAATTCAAAGAGGGAACTTGAAAGATTAGATTATAGAATGATTTGGGAAGATGAGATAAAAGCATATTTAGAATCTTTAAAAAGCAAAAAAGGAGTAATATATTGCGGAGATTTAAATGTTGCTCATGAAGAAATAGATTTAAAGAATCCATCTACAAATCATAATAGCGCAGGATTTACAGATAAAGAAAGAAATAAAATGACAAATCTTTTAAATGCTGGATTTGTAGATACTTTTAGATATAAATATCCAGATAAAACAGACATGTATTCTTGGTGGTCATATATGTTTCATGCCAGAGAAAAAAATGTAGGCTGGAGAATAGATTATTTTATAGTTTCTGAGTCTCTAAAAGATAAAATAGAAGATGCAAAAATACTTACAGATGTAATGGGTAGCGACCACTGTCCAGTTGAATTGGATATAAAAGGTTTATAGGTAAAACTTTAAAAAACCTAAATTTATTTAAGGAATTTTATAAATGAAAAAAGAAAAAGTATTAGGTACAAAAAGATGGTTTTATTGGGTTTCAATAGGTGTGGTATTAATAATAATTTATAAACTATTGGATAACTTTTCGGGAATAGGAAATTGGTTTTCAAATCTACTTAGTGTTTTAGCACCATTTTTAGAAGGTATTTTAATAGCATATATTTTATATATACCTTGTAAAAAAATAGAAAAAATGTTATCGAAAACAAAGATAAAATTCTTTGTAAAGCATGCAAGAGGTACAAGTATTACATTAACATACATATTTTTAATAGCGTTAATTGCATTGTTTATGAATGTAATTATACCAATATTAGCAGCAAGTATATCTGATTTAATAAGTAATGTTCAAACTTATTATAACTCAGTTATATCCGATAGCCCAGATTTAACAATAACACCATTTATACAAGAAAATATTTTAAAACCAGTAGTTGACTGGATACAAAATATAGACTTTGAAAGTTTATTTACTTTTGATATGATAAAAGAATATCTTTCATCTGCAATGGGCTTTATAAGAGGAGTAATCAACTTATTTATTGCTATTATTTGCTCTGTATATATATTAGCTCAAAGAACAAGAATAATAAACTTTTTAAATAGATTTGCAAGAGCAGTGTTAACAGAAAGAGGATATCAAAGATTTAATAAATACTTCACAAGTGGAAATAGAATATTCTTTAGATATTTGTCAAGTCAAATGTTAGATGGAATAATTATAGCAATATTAACAAGTATTGCTATGAGTATAATGGGAGTAAAATACGCTGTGTTACTTGGAACATTAATAGGTATTTCAAACTTAATACCATATTTTGGCGCAATATTTGGAGTAGGAATTGCTATAATAATTACTTTACTTACAGGTGGATGGCAACAAGCCTTAATAATGGCCATTGTGGTAATTATATTACAACAAATTGATGCAAACCTTATTAATCCAAGAATAACAAGTTCATCATTAAAGGTAAGTCCATTACTTATAATGTTTGCTGTAACAGTTGGTGGAGCATATGGAGGAGTTTTAGGAATGTTCCTAGCAGCACCATTGTTCACATTATTGAAAGTAATTGTTGATGATTTTGTAGATAGTAGAAATAAAGAAAAAGAAAAAATTAGAATAGATAATTATCCACAAGATGAATAAAAAAGTGGAAAAAATTTAAGAATTAATAGAAATTGTATATTTTAAAATTTAAGGTTACTTGTTTCCTAAACTAAAAGTAACTATAAAATTTTAAATATACAATTTTTTTATGAGTTATAATAAAGCCTCAAATAGATATATCATATTTCAAAAAAAGATTCATATACTGTAATTAAACCGGAGGATAGTATATGTTAAAAAGTAAAAATATAAAAAGAGCTACAATTATTACTTGTTGTGTTTTTCTATCAGTATTTTTTTATTCTGCAAGGAGATTAAAACCTGTTGAAATCATTCCAGTAATGTCATTACCAGTAACTAATAAGGTTATAATACTTGATGCTGGGCATGGGACACCTGATGAAGGGGCAGAAAGTACATCTGGAACATTAGAAGCACCGCTAAACTTAAAAATTACTTTAAAAATTCAAAAATTATTAGAAAGTAGCGGAGCTACAGTAATTTTAACTAGGTCAGATGATAATTCAATTTATGAAATAGATGCTAAAACAATTGCACAAAAAAAGGTTTCAGATATAAAGAATAGAGTAAAAATAGGAAATAGTTCATCAGCAGATGTATTTGTATCTATACATTTAAATAAAATTTCAGATAGTAGTTATTCGGGTTGGCAAACATTTTATAAAAATGGTAATGAAGACTCTAAAAAATTAGCAACTAGTATACAACTAAGTTTAAATTCGTCTATTTCAGATAATAATAAAAGGACACCTCATACATTAAATACCGTATATATTATGAAAAATGTGGAAATACCTATTACAATTGTAGAATGTGGATTTTTATCAAATCCAGAGGAAGAAAAGAAGTTACAAACTGATGAATATCAAGAAAAGCTTGCTTGGGGTATTTATAATGGAATAATGGACTATTTTGAAAATTAAAATTTTTGCAACATTAAAAAATGTTCAAGTGAAAAGTTAAATGAAATTTGCATGATTAAAAGCAACTTAAAGGCAATATTTTTGTATAAATATTACTTTTCTATAAAATTAGAAAAAGTAATAACAATATGCATAACAAAATTTAATTTTTTTCAGTAAAAGGAAATAATATTTGACTTTAGTAAAAGAATATTTAATTTATCTGGTGTTTTTTTACCATAAATAAAAGTCAATACTTCAAAAGGTGTTTTACTACCTAAAGATTCTCTAAGTACTGAATTTATCTAATAAAGTTATAATTATTTTCTACATGAGGTTTCTGACTAGATTGTAGCGAATCACAGTAGAACATTTTACTTCTAATTTCACCTGTTTCAATATTAATTTCAAATTGTCAGTTCTACCAAACTCAGTACCTCTATCTGTAAGTAAAAGTGAAAAAAGTTCTTTATATTCTTCATTAGATAATATATCTTGAAAAATACTTAAAGTCGTAGACATAGAGTCAGCAGTTTTATCCATATATAGTATGCCAAGCATAAAACAAGCATTTTCAAATATAAAAGTTTGAACATATGGGCCAGATTGACTATTGTATACAGTGTCCATTTTAGTAGTAGGAAGATAAGGATTTAAAACCTTGTAGTTAAGGGAATAGGAATATGTTCTTCCATCATAATTCTGTGGCTCTTTACGCTTTTTTAGTTTGGTTTTTTTCACAATTAATAAAAATTTACAATTGTACATATTGTCATTTCTAAGAGGGCCGCGAGGCTTAAACTTCTTATGTTTATTGACTTCTTTAGCAATAGTGGATTGACTTTTATCTAATTCATTAACAATTTCAAATTCTCTGTGTTTTTGGTCTAACATTTCTTCAAATTTAATTCTTTGACTTAATGTAAGTTGCTTACATTTTTCAATCATAATTCATACTCTATTCCACCAAAAACATTTGCAAATATATATTAAGTTGTACAACAAAGAAAAATGTAGGACTAATTTCTATTTACAGAATTGCATTTAACTTTTCACTTGACGTAACGGAAAAAATTGTCAAAAAACGTCAAAATTATTTACATATAAGAACTAAAATGATATAATAATAGCATGATAGATAAGAGATTATAGAGATAATTGAATAATAAGGAGGAAAAATTATGATTGATTACATAGCAGCAGTTTCTTGGATAATAAATAATGATTGTAATTTAAAATGCAAACACTGTTATCCAGATTCAGGGCCAGAGTTTAGAGATGAAAAAATATTATCAAAAGACGAAATAAGAAAAATGGCCGAATCCATAAAAACTATTAATCCTGATATGATTTTTATTTCTGGTGGAGAACCATTTATGTGTCCAAACTTATTTGAATATTTAGAAGAAGCTAAAAAAATTGCCAAGAAAGAAATGTCAATGTGTACAAACGGACTTTTTATGACAGAAGAAAATGTAAAAAGGTTAAAAGATGTTGGAATGAATTGCGTATCTATGAGTGTGTGTAATCCAATTCCTGAAAAAGAAGACGCTTTTCGAGGAGGAAAAGATATAATAGAAAAAGTCAAATTAGCTGCAAAAAGATTAAAAAATGTTGGAATTTATGTGACAATTGATATGACAATAACAAACTATAATAAAGAATATTTGAAAGAATTTGTTGACTTAGCAAGTGAAATGTGTGCAGATGTAATTAATTTTAAAAGGTTTAGACCTATGGGAAGAGGAGAGAATAATAAATGGCTAACTTTGCCACCAGAAGAAAATAAAAAAGCATTATTAGAAATTTTTGATATAGCTATTAATAGACCTAATTTAAGAATAAGGGTAGAAGATCCATTATATGCTCTTATTATAGAATCAGAGATAAAAAAACATAATGAACAATTACCTGAATATATGAAAAAAGATGTAGAACAACAAGATACATTAATTCCAAATTTGCAAACTTGTAATAGTGTGTCAAAAACAGATAAAAATGGATTAAAAAGATATTGGGGATGTAGCGCAGGAATTGAATGGGTAGGAATAGATCATGAAGGAAATGTTAGCCCATGTCCATTATTAGGATATACAGGTGTGAAACTTGGAAATGTAAAAGAAAAAAAATTAATAGATATTTTAAATCAATCAGAAGAAATGAAAAAATTAAGAGAACATTTTTCTGACTGTAAATATAATTCTATTTGTGGAGGATGTAGAACAGATGCATATATTGCAACTAATGATATTCTAGGAAAGGATCCAATGTGCTTAATGAATAATCATCAATGTTACAGATGTAATAAGGAAGGGTAAATATGGATAAAAATGTATTAAATAGGAAAAATAGAGATTATGCCGAAAGAATATTTAATGAAGTTATCAATTTAGGAATAGAGTTCAAATTAAAAAACGAGGTTGTACTTAAAACAGTTGATTTTGAAAAAATTCAAAATCAACTGTTCCAATTACCAGAAGAAGGAAAAAGCATGGATGATATTATTAAAGAAATAAAGGATGATATTTTACCATATTGTACTAATTTCTCATCAAATAATTTTATGGGTTTCCCAGATGCAGGTAATTCTATTGCAGGAATTTCGGGTGCGTTATTAACGGATTTTTTACAACAAAATTTAATAAATGCTAGTTTTTGTGCGCCGATAGGTACATATATAGAAATTGCATTGATACAATGGCTAAGAAGAATTGTAGGATATAGAAATAAAAAGGATATAAAAAATATATGGGATGTTGGTGGAATTATAACTTATGGTGGAACAGGTAGTAATGCAATAGCAATGTTATTAGCAAGAGAAAATCATAAAAAGAATACTATGAAAGAAGGAATCAAAAGACCAGAAGAGTTTAAAGTTATTATCCCAAAGGGAATAGGTCATTATAGTATAAAAAGTAGTTTGATGTGGATAGGATGTGGAGATAATGTATTAGAAGTTCCTACACAAAATTATAAGTATGATTTAATAGAATTAGAGAAAACAATTAAAGAAAATGCTGGAAAAGTTATGGCTGTTGTTGCATATGTTGGTGATAGTCGAAGTATGACAATAGATAATTTAGAAAAAGTAGCTGATATTGTAAAAAAATATGATGAAAATATTTGGCTTCATGCAGATGCTTGTCATGGCTTTTCATTAGGTTTTAGTGAAAAAATGAAAGAAAAAATTAACGGCATAGAAAAATTTGATAGCATTTCTACAGATCCACATAAAGTTTTAATGACACCATATACAGTTAGTGCGTTACTTTTAAAAAATAGTGAAAACTTAAAATTAATAACTACAACATCAGACTTAATTATGCAAGAACCATTTGCATTTGGGCAAGTAACACCATTTATCGGATCAAAAAGTTGGTTATCATTTAAAGTATGGTGTGTAATAAAAAATATTGGAGTAAAAGATATAGGAAAGATAATAGAAAAAAGACATGAAATGGCTAAAGAATTTGCTGAAAAATTAATAAAAAATGGGTTTATAGTACTAAATGATGTTGATATAAATTCAGTTATGTTTATGTATGCACCGAGTGGCTACTCTGTTGATAAAATTAATGAGATAAATAAAACAATAAAAAGAATAATGGATGAGGATGGGAAGTTCTTCTTGCATCAATTTTCGATTAATGACGATAACGGAAGGATAAAACAAGGAAAAAATTTATATCCGTTAAGATATATGTCAGGTAATGATAATATAACAGAAGAAAATCAAGATGATTTAATTGAATATATCAAAAATATAATAAAAAATAGACTAAATATTAATTCTCAATAGAATTATTAAAAATTTTTAAGTATTTTAAATAGATAAAAATTTGGATGACTAATAACAGTTTCAAAAATTATTTTGAAAACTGTTAAATGTGGAAAGTTTCATTATTGTATATAATAAGAAAAACAACTATATTGATTGCATAGCAAATGTAAGTAGAGGTATCGTTTAGAAATTTTCATATGGTCAGTTTGAATAGGATTAATGAAAGCGATTTGGTAATTATGTTCAAACAAAAACTGAATAAGATTTTCTGCAGACAAAAAGTATTCGAATTTTGTAATATCAATGCTGAGGTAAACCATAAATATATTATACAAGGAGGGAAAGCCCGTTGTGTCTAGATATTAACGAGTATGCAAATAAATTTTATAATCAATATATTGATTCGGAATTTCAAATTAACCAAGGTGCTAGTGTTTTACTAATAAAAAATAACAGAATCTATTTTGCTTTGGCCAAGGAAAAATCTTGGAAATATATAAAAAATGAACCTATTATTAAGTTTACAGGTATTGGTGGAACAAGAGAAAAGGAAGAAAAAATAGAAAAAACATTAGAAAGAGAATTAAAAGAGGAAGTTAATATAGATATAAAAGATTTGAAATTTCCTAATATAGAAAATACGATAATTGTAAAGAATACAGAAAACAATTCAACCATTAAATTCCAAGATGTTTTAAATTATAATCCATTATATATAGTTGAATATAAGTTGCCATTAAGAGATGATATTAACATTACTGGAAAAAAATACTCATGTTTGCAATTATTTGTTTATATTGCAAAAGCAAACGATAATATAAATATTAAACCAGTAGAGAATGATAATATAACAGGAATAATAAGTGCAAATGGTCAAGAATTAGAAAAATATCTTGAAGGTAATTGTAGAGTTAATGATACAAATATTACATGGAAAAGCAAATATAAAAACTTAAAAAATATAATAATAAACCCTAAATTTACACCTCAAGGAATAAAAGGAGCAGGATATAAATTAGAAGATTTATTAAATTTTGTGAAAGGAGTTTAATATATGGCGAATTTAACTAAAAAAATAGAAGAATTATCTAAAAAATATGCACAAGAAGTGAATAAAATTTTCCCAGATGAAGAACCTATAGTATTGTTATATGGTTCTTCAGTTGAAGGCGTTGAGAATAGTGATTTAGATGTATGTACAATATTGCATAATTATAATAGAGAAGATGAGAAGAAAATCAAAGATATAACTGTTAAATTTCATTTTGATAATAATATGAAAATTGACAATGAAGTACCATTTGAAAGTAAAGCAATTTATTCTTATTTTGATATAGAGAAAATGTTAATGAAACCCCCTTTCCAGATTTTTAGAAGAAAATTTTATATTCCAGAAATAGAAAAGTCAGAAGAATTTTTATCTTCTATTAATGTGAAATATAGATTGTTATTATATGTTTTAACAGCTAATTCAATTGTTATATCTGGAAATAAAAAAATATTAGAAACTTATAGAGATAGAGCATGGGATGTAATAATAAGAGTCATGTTTTCATACACAGCTAATAGATTTGTAACAATAAGTCAATTTGTAGATAATTTATGCAAAAATCCTTTTACTGGAGCAGAAGGAGAAGATTTTTTAGGATATAAAAAAGAATATAAAAATTTATATGAGCATTTATTGAAATATACGAAAGAACATTTTGAAAAAAATGTAGAAATGGGAAATATGATAAAAAACCAAAATAAATATTGTTGTGAAGAAACATGGATAAAGAAATCTATATTAATTGCGGATTCAAATAATTTTGAAAATGTTAATATGGAGTTAAAAGAATATCCAAAAATGGGAGGTTATGATTTCTCGGAAAATGCTAATCCACTTGGTCCCACAGAGAAGGTTCAACAGGCACTAAAACAATGTTCAGGATATATTAATGTTTATTCAGATTATAAAAATATTGAAATTAACAATGACTTAGCAGAATTTTTTAAAGTGAATATAGAAAATATAGCGATAGCAAACGGCTCTCTTGAAGCTATATATGCGTTGCCAAGATTCCTAGATAGTTCAAAAGCTACAGTAATAGCTCCAACATATTGGGGGTATTCAGCAGGATTAGAAGTATTAGGAAAAAAATACAAGAAAATTACATTAAATAAAGAGTTAGACTATGATTTAGAACAGCTTGATAGAGCAGCTAAAGAATCAACAATGATGTTTATTTGTAATCCTAATAATCCTACATCATCTTATATATATATAAAGGATTTATTAAAAATTATAAAAGAAAATAAAAATTGCCATTTTATAATAGATGAATCACATCTATTACTTCATGATAATTTCTTTGATGAAACGTTAAGTAAAAATGTAGAAGAATTAAAAAATGTTTCAATAGTATATTCATTATCTAAATTATTTAGTGTTGCAGGATTAAGAGTTGGAGCATTAATTTCTAATAGTGAGGTTATTGAAAAATATAAGAAATGGCAAATACCATATTCATTAAATACAATGTCACAAGTAATATTTCCTATTTGTTTGAAAGATAAGGATTTTGTCGAAAAAACAAGAAAAGATATACATTTACTTGTTAAAGAATTAGAAGATGAATTAAATAAATTTGATTGGTTAGAAGTAAAGCCTAGTATTACTAATTTTATAATTTGTAAAATAAAAAGAGGAATTACAGCTGTAGATTTAGCAGAAAAGTTACAAGAAGATGGAATATATATAAGAGAATTATCAAATTCATATTCTGAAATTAATGGAGAATGGATTAGAATTTCTGTTAATAGGAGAGAATTTAACAAAATATTAGTTGATAAACTAAAAAGTTATCACATAGGATAGTAGGTGGAAAATGAAAGATATAATATTATGGGATATAGGAAACGTAATATTAAAACCAATACATGGTGAAATATTAAATAAAATTTTTGAAAATAGAAATAATAATATTTCAATAGAAGAATTTAGAAAAGAAACATCAAAGATATTAAATGATTCATTTTATGGAAACATATCATTAGAAGATACTTGGGAAAAAATGTTTAAAATTGTAAAAGTTACAGATAATAATATTAAGTATGACATAAAAAATATTGAAGTGGTTAGAAATGAAGAATTATTATCTTATATAAAAGATGTCTTAAGCAAACAATATAGAATAGGTATTATTTCAGATTTAAGTCAAATAGGATTATCAATAGTGAAAACATTTTATAAAGATTTTTTGGATTTTTGTGATAATGAATTGGTTTTCATATCTGTTTTTGATAGAATGACCAAGAAGGCAGATAAGGAAAAATATTTTATAAAGATTATGCAAAAAATACAAAATCAAAATGTGTTATTTATTGATGATGAAGTTAATAATATCGAATCTGCTAAAAAAATTGGATTTGATACAATATTATTTGATGGAGGATATTCTAATTGGAATAAGGCTAATAGAAATTTAATAGAGGAATTAAAAGAAAGGAATGAAAATCATTATGGGTAGAAACATAATAATAGGTGGTGCATGGCCATATGCAAATAGTTCTTTACATTTAGGACATTTAGTTGCATTATTGCCAGGAGATTTTTTGGCTAGATATCATAGAAAACTAGGAGATAATGTTATATATGTTTCAGGAACAGACTGTCATGGAACGCCAATTACTATAAGGGCAAAAAAAGAGAAAAAGAGTCCAAAAGAAATATGTGAACAATATCATATGGAATTTAAGAATGCATTTAATAAAATGAATTTTTCCTACAATTTGTATACGAAGACAGAAGAGGAATATCACAAAGAGGAAGTTAAAAAAATTTTTAAAAGAATTTATGATAATGGATATATAGTTGAGAAGGAAGATTTACAACCATATTGTCCAAAATGCAATAAATTCTTAGCAGATAGGGAACTAATATTGCAGTGTCCGAATTGTGGAAAAGAAACAAAAGGTGAAGAGTGCGACTGTGGATATAATCCAAATGATGAAGATTTGAAAAAAGCAAAATGTCAAGAATGCGGAACAACAGTAATAGAGAAAAAAAATAAAAATCTTTATTTAATGCTAACTAAACTACAAAATAAGATTGAAGAATATTATGAGCAAAATCATGCTAATTGGAGAAAAAACTCTCAGAATGAAACTTTGAAATATTTAAAGCAAGGATTAATAGATAGAGCAGTTACAAGAGATTTAGATTGGGGAGTAGATGTCCCAATAAAAGGCTATGAAAACAAAAAAATGTATGTTTGGATAGAGGCAGTTCTAGGATATATAACAACTACAATGAGATATTGTGAAGAAAATAATTTGAATTGGGAAAATTATTGGAAAAATGAACAAACATTGATGTATATGGTTCATGGAAAAGACAACATTATTTTTCATAGTATAATACTTCCAGGATTATTGTTAGCAATGGAAGATAATATGAAATTACCGGATAAAATGGTATCTTGTGAATATCTAAATATCAATGATGAAAAAATTTCTAAAAGTAAGGGAAACGGAATTACAATATTAGAATTAGCAAATGAATATAATATAGATTCTATAAGGTATTATTTTATTAGTAATGGCCCAGAAAAGAAGGATAGTAATTTTTCATTAGAAGATTTTAAAACTGTTCATAATACTGATTTAGTTAATAAGTATGGCAATTTTGTTAATAGAACACTTAATTTTAAAGGATTAGAAAAAATAATGATAAATACAGTAGAAAAAGACATAAAAGATAAAGTTGAAAAAACTTATAGTGCAGTCAGTGATTATATAGAAAAATTAGAATTTAGAAATGCAATACAAGAAATAATTAATTTAATCGAGTTTGGAAATAAATATTATGATGATGAAAAACCATGGATTCTTTATAAAGAAAATATGGAGAAATTCAATAAAGTTATATATAATTGTACTTATATTATTGCAAATTTATCTAATCTACTTGAACCAGTTATGCCAGATTCTTCTGAAAGTTTAAGTAAATATTTGAATATAGATATTACTAAATGGAAACCAGTAGAAATACAAAAAGAAATTATATTAGATAATATTTTACCATTATTTGAAAGAATTAAATAAGTGTTATAAAAAGGGGGATGAATGTAATGAAAGTTTTATTTGTAGAAGCAGAAGAAACATTTTATATGCCAGTGAATACTAAAATTCCAAAAAGATGGGCATATTTAGCGGAAATAGCTACTTATGTATCAAAAAACGGAAATGAAGTAAAGATTATGGACTGCTTAAGTCCTAAAATTTCTCATGCCGAAATATTGGAAGAAATTGCTAAAAATAAATATGATTTAATTTGTTTTTTAATACGAATAGAAACTGTAAATTCTTTACTAAAATTAGTTCCACTAGTAAGCAAAATATCAAAACAAACAAAATTATTAGCATATGGAGATGCTACTTGTATGTTCCCAAATTTTATTAAGAAAAATCTGAGAGATTTAGATGCGATAATAGAAAGTGGAGACTGGGAAGTTGCAATATGTAATTATATAAAATATTTAAAAAATGAAGATTTTTTAGATAATAGCATACCAGGAATAACATTAAAAATAGATAATAAATGGATTAATGCTACTAGATGTAATGGAGAGGATTTTACAGAATGGAATTTCCCAGATTTAGACAGCAATTTAATAGATATTGATTTATATAAGCAATTGAGACATAATGAAGTAACGATATCTGCATCACGAGGATGTCCATATAATTGTAAGTTTTGTTTAGCCGTAAAAACATTTGATAAAGATGATAGAAGAAAAGATATTAATGAATTAGTCGAATATATGGTACAAAATAAAAATAAAGTAGAAACATATAAATTATTCTCACCAACATTTACATATGATGAAAAATGGGTTGAAGATTTTTGTGATAAACTTATTGAAACTGGTGAAAACATTAACTGGGTAACGACATCAAGAACAGATAAGTTGCAAAATGAAAAAATGATTTGTAAAATGTCAAAATCAGGCTGTAAGAAAATAGCTGTAGGAATTGAAACTTTAGATATTGAAGCTAATAGAGAGTTAAAAAAATTTAAAGATTTAAATCATTATAAAAAAAGTGTGGAAAATATGTTTAATATTGCTAACAAATATAATGTAGAAATAAAGCCACTTTTAATGATGGGAATAAAAGGACAAACAAGAAGTAATCTTAAAGAGTCTTTGAGTTTTTTGAAAAAAGTAGGAGCAAAAGAAATAAGAATTGCAGCATATTCACCTAGACAAATATTAACACAAAAAGACAAAGATGAAACTCTTACAATAGAGGATATTAATTCTATGGATAAAATGACATATATTAATTATATGCCAGATGGAATGGATGAATCACTTTTTTTAGACCTAATATATGGAACGGAAGAATATAGAAAAAATTTATGAGAGAAATGAGGAAATGTATGATAAAATTAACAACTAATCCTAGCACGGTTTTCCTAAGAACTACTGAAACCTGTAATTTAAAATGTATTCAATGTGATTATCATAAAAACGATTCTACTATTAGGAATAATGCACTTACTTTAGAAGAAAAATTGAAAATAATACATGATATAAAAAAATGGAATAAAGATATTAGAATAAGCCTTACAGGAGGAGAACCATTTGCCAGAAAAGATATATTTTATAAATTGGCAGAAGAATGTAAGAAAGTTGGTTTAAGGGCAAGTGTTACTACTAATGGAACATTAATAGAAAAAGAAGAACTTAAGAGAATTTTAGATTTAGATCTAGAATTTATTCTTATTTCTATAGATAGTAATGATGAAAAAATACATAATAATATTAGAGGAAATGAAGACGCTTTTCAATTAACAACTAAATTTGCTAAAGATATTATAGAATTAAGAAATAATATTAATAATAAAACAAAAATTTATGCAAGTAGTTTATTAGGAAAAAATAATTTAAATAATATTAAAGGAATAATAGAATTTTTTGAGAAAATAGGTTTTGATGCTATATTTTTTCAAGCAATACAACCAAATTTTTCATCTGAATATAAAGATAACTGGAAAGAAGAAAGTTCTTTATATCCTACATATGAAGAGGCTGAAAAAGGAATAAGTGAAATTTTAAAATTAAAAAGTGCACATAAAATAATAACTCAAACAGAAGAACAGTTTATAGACATATTGACTTATTTTAAAAATCCAGTTAAATTGCCATTTAAAAAATGCGAAGCAATGAATACATTATTTATCATTAATGAAGATGGTGAAACTCAGTTTTGTTTTGATATGGCAAGATTAGGAGTAAAATCATGTGGAAATGTTAGAACAGAGACATTAAAAGAAATATGGAATAAAAATAAAGAGTTAAGAGAAAAGATGAGTCAATGTACTTATGGTTGTGGAATTATGAATTGTCATTATAAAGAAGAATAGAAGATAATGTGATTATGGCAATTCAGAAAAAAGCAAATGTAAAAATTAAAACAGTGAGTATAATTATTATATTCACTGTTTAATGATAATGAAATTAATACCTGATTTTGTCTGTTTTATGAATCATATTTCTATATAATAAAAATTCAGTTGTATTATTGAAAATCTATAAGATATAATATTAAAAAAAGTTGTCGAAATCTGTCGACGACTTTTACTTTACAAATAATGGAAACTGTATTATAATATTTTTATTCATTCAAAATATTTTTATTTAAAATTTAATTCTTAAAAATTTCCCAAAAGGAGAAAAATGAAATTAATCAAAAAAGAGGATAGTAATTATCCAAAAAACTTACTAAAGATACCAAATTCGCCACAAATATTATATGTGGAAGGAAATGAAGAACTATTAAATACACAAGCATTAGCAATTGTGGGAACAAGAAAGCCTACAGAATATGGGAAAAAAGTTGCAAAAGAATTTGCAAA